>NZ_JBSGFQ010000007.1:0-230463 GCF_053603495.1 Nonomuraea sp. NPDC004186
CGGTTTGGGGAGCCCGCGCGACCCCTAAGATCCGTTCCATGCGTTCCGCGATCTTAGGCGGCCTCGCCGCCTCTTTCCTGCTGGTCGCCACGGCTCCCGCCGTGGCCGCCGCCCCCGCCAAGCCGCTGACCCCGGATCAGTTGAGCGAGGCCCTGATCACGCCCGGCGACCTGGGCGAGCAGTACACGGAGAACCCGAAGCACATCCGTGAGGCGCTGGACTCCGAGTCGGCGCACACGAAGAAGTGCCGGAGCGCCATCAAGGCGCTGAAGCCCATTCTCACGAGCAAGGCGGCGGCCTTCATCGACGAGGAGGGCAAGCCGTCCGGCGTCAAGCAGTTCCTGATCAGCGGGACTCCCGCGCGGCTGGCCCGCTGGGAGCCCGTGGGCAAGGTCATGGTCCGCGACTGCTCCGGGGTCAAGGCGAACTCCGGCTCCTCCAAGGCCGGCATCACCAAGCTCTCCATCGGCAAGTTCGGCACCTGGGCCTACGGGATCAGGCACCGCAAGACGATCCCCGCCCTGAACTCCAAGCCGAGTTTCGCGGCGGACGTCGTGCTCATCGGGACCGGGAACAGCGTCATGCTGCTGGTGAGCGACGGGTTCTTCGGGACGTTCGACCCGGGCCTGAGCAAGCGGGCGGCGAAGGTGGCCATGCGGAAGCTGCAGGACGCCCAGGCGACCGCCGCCGAGTAGAGAAGGACGGTTCCGGCGTGTCGGGGGCGCCGGGTTCAGCCGATCACCGTAGCCGGCCGATCAGCGTGACCAGCCGATCAGCGTGACCAGTCGATCAGCGCCAGGAGGCGGTCGGACTGGGCGCGGTCCGCGGCGGTCAGTGCGATGCCTCTGACCAGGGTCAGCAGGTCGCGTACGTCGAGATCCGCCCGTACGGCGCCGGCCCGCCTGGCCGCGTCCAGCAGGCCCGAGGCCGTGGCGAGCATGGACGCGTGCCACTGCGCCACCAGCGCGGTGGCGCCGCTGTCGCCGGTGACCGCCAGGGCCAGGTCGCGCTTGGAGGCGATGTGGTCCATGAAGAGCCGCAGCCATTCGTGCAGCGCCTGCGCCGGCGACCCGGCGGCCGACAGGGTCTGGCCGCGGGCGCACAGCTGGGCGACCTCGTCCGCGTAGACGGCGACCAGCAGATCCGTACGGGTGGGGAAATGTCGGTACATGGTGGCGTTGCCGACCCCGGCCCGGCGGGCCACGTCGTCGAGCGGCGCGTCGGTGCCGCGTTCGGCGAAGACCTGCGCGGCCGCGGCCAGCAGCCGGTCGTAGTTGCGCTGCGCATCCGCCCGGCGAGGACGCGATCCCATCCTTCTCCTGCTAAGTGGGGAACTCCCCATCTAGTCTAGTCACGCCAACTAAACGGGGAGTTCCCCACTTAATGCGGGAGGCAGGAATGGCAGCGACGGCCGGTGAAGTGCATCGGAGCATCATCGAGCTCTACGGGGCCGGGCGGATCGACGAGGGGCTGGCGCTCGTCGACCCCGGCGTGATCGACCACCGAGGCGGCTCGGACGGCGACCACCACGGGCTGGCGGCGTGGAGGGAGAAGTGGGAACGGGCCCTGTCCGGCGGGACGGGCTTTCATGACATGTCCGTCACGGTGGAGCAGAACATCTCCACCGATGACCTGTCGACCAACGTCTACCTCAGCCGCGGCACGCACACCGCCTCGGGGCGTCGCTACGAGGTGCGGGGAATGGACATGATCCGCGTCAGGGACGGCAGGATCGTCGAGCACTGGGCCATCAGGGACTCGGTGGCCATGCGCCACCAGCTCGGCCTGGGTCAGTGATACCGGTGCACCAGCCGCAGGCCCGCCTCCACCAGCACCCAGCCCAGGCGCACCTCCACGGCGCGGACCACCGAACCGCCCGGGCGACGACGCTCCACACCGGGCCGCAGCTCACCCACCCAGGCTCGCCGCCGCATGTCGGCCCCCAGCTCACCCACCCGGGCTCGCCGCCACATGGCGGCCCTCAGTTCGCCCGCGCGGGCGTGCCGCCGCGCGTCGGCCCGCAGCTCACGGGCTCGCGCCCGCTCCACGAACAGATACAACTCCGGATACATCACACCCTCCTCGGTCAGGTCCGGAACGGGAAGCCGTACGTGTGCACCGCCACGTTCTCGCGACCCTCGACGTCGCCCGCCTCGCGAGCGTCCTTCCCGTGTGCCCGCCACTTCCCGATGACCTCGTTGATCTCGTCGCCCAGCCGCTGCAGCTCCTCCGCCGTCAGCGAGAGAATGCGCTCGGAACTGAAGACCGCGTTGCGCCAGTCACCGGGCCAGGCGTGCTGGGTGTCGAGGTAGCTCTCATACATCTCGTTACGCTGGCGGGCGTATATGCGTGTCACCGCGGAGTGGACGGCCGCGCTCTCAGGGGAGTCGCGAAAGTCCTCGTCCCTGGTGCTGATGCCGTCGTCTGCCGGTCGCCACCAGCGCTCCCGCGCGTCGCCGCGCGCCTGCGCCTCCTCGATGAGGCCGTGCGTGGCCAGCTTGCGCAGGTGGTAGCTGACCAGGGAGACGGCCTCGTCGACCTGGCCGGCGAGCTGGGAGGCGGTCGCCGTGCCCGTCACCTTGAGCGCGCGGTAGAGCTTCATGCGCAGCGGATGCCCCAACGCCTTGAGCGTGTCGAGGTCCTTGATCCGACGACTCTCCTCGGTGGCCATGGAACCACCATAGAAGCGAAAGAAAATTTGCGCAAATAAATTTTCGTATCGGGGGGTAGGGTGAGGGGCATGGCGACGTTCGCACTGATCCACGGGGGCGGCGGGTCCGCGTGGGACTGGCATCTGCTGGAGCCCGAGCTGCGCGACCGCGGGCACGACACCGTGGCGGTGAGCCTGCCGGTCGAGGACGAGTCCGCCGGCCTGCTCGACCACGCCGACGCGGTGGTGGAGGCGGTCGGAGGCCGGCGCGACCTGGTCGTCGTGGCGCACTCGTGGGGCGGCTTCGTGGGGCCGCTCGTCTGCGCCCGCACGCCGGCCGACCTTCTGGTGCTGGTCACGGCCATGATCCCGGCCCCCGGCGAGCCGCCGTCCGACTGGTGGGGCAACACGGGGTTCGGCTCGAAGGACATGTCCGACCCGATCGGCCTGTTCCTGCACGACGTGCCCGGAGACGTGGCCGAGGAGCTGCTGACCAGGTCACGGGACCACGCGGACAAGGCCATGGGAGAGCCGTGGCCGCTCGACGCGTGGCCCGACGTGCCGACGAGATTCCTGCTGTGCCGGGACGACCGGTTCTTCACGCCCGATTTCATGCGCGGGGTCGTACGCGACCGGCTCGGCATCACGCCCGACGAGATCGACGGCAGCCACGCCCCCATGCTGGCCCGGCCGAAGGAGCTGGCCGACCGCCTGGAGGGTTACCTCACCGGCAGGTCGTAGACGCGGCGCACGCTGCTGCCGAGCCGGGCCACGTTCGCCCCGTACACGTGGATCGACAGCCCCACCTCGTCGCTGGTGTTGCGGACCTTGTGGATGTCGCCGGGCGGCGCGAACCCGCTCACCTCGCCGGGCCCGTTGTCGACCCGCCCGATCTCGACCAGATGATCGCCCATGTCGCGGTAGAGGGTCTCGTGCTCGATCCCGCTGACGATGCCGAACGCGCACCACGACACGTGGTCGTGGATCTGCGTCTCCTGGCCGGGACGCCACACGACGCTCACGATGGAGAAGTCCTCCTCGCAGTGGAGCGGGCGGGACACGTAGCCGTCGGGCGAGCCCTCGCGTTCGCGCGGCGTGAGGATGTCGAGCCCGGGAAGCCGGCCGCGCAGCAGGTCCGCGACGGCGAACGCGGTCTCGGCGCGACCGAGCCGCCGCGCCACGATCTCGGAGACCCCGGTCACGAGCGCGTCCAGGCCGGGCCGCGCGGCGGTGGTGGCGGCCATATTCATGGTGTCCCCCTAGGGAAAGCAGACAATCATCCTTCCCCTTCTACGGTGCTACACCGCAACCGATAGGTCCAACAGAAGTTATCTGGCCCATTCATAGATACGATCGATGAATGCTGGATGTCGTGCGCCTTCGCGTTCTCGTCGCGGTCGCCCGTAAGGGCTCGCTGACCGCCGCCGCCAAGGAGCTCCACTACTCGCAGCCCTCGGTCAGCCACCACCTGGCCCGGCTGGAGGCGGAGACCGGGGCCCGGCTCGTCCAGCGCGTCGGGCGCGGCGTCAGGCTCACGGAGGCGGGCCGGCTGCTCGCCGAGCGGGCCGCCGAGATCATCGGCCGTCTCGACGCCACCGCCGAGGAGCTCGCCGCGCACGTGGGGCTGCGTTCGGGGCGCGTACGGCTGGCCGCGTTCCCCTCGGCGCTGGGCACGTTCATCCCGAAGGCGGCGGGGCTGCTGTCGGCCGCTCATCCAGGGCTGCGCCTGCAGCTCACCGAGATCGAGCCGCCGGAGGCGCTCAGGCTGCTGCGGTCCGGGCGGGTGGACGTGGCCGTGATCTTCCGGTACGACGACACCGCGCCCGAGGACGGCGACATCCGCATGATCCACCTCCTCGACGACCCCAGCTACCTGGTGGCCAAGGGTCCGGCGGGCGGGCTGGCCGACCACGCGGACTCTGCCTGGATCGCGGGATGCGACCGGTGCAGGAGCCACTTGCTGGAGATCTGCGAGAAGGCGGGATTCACCCCGCAGATCTCGTTCACCAGCGACGACATCGTGGCCGTGCAGGCCCTGGTGGCGGCCGGGCTGGGCCTGACCATGCTGCCGGGGCTGGCGCTGCGGGCCCACCGCAACCCGGACGTGCAGGTGGCCGAGGTGCCCGGCTCGACCCGGCACGTGTACGCCGCCGTCTACGGCGAGCCGCCCCACCCACCGGCCACGGAGGCGCTGCTGGCGGCGCTGCGGGAAAGTCTTTTGACGCCGCCTCTACGATGACCCCATGCCGGAAATTTCGACTCTCGCGCTCTTCTGCGTGGCCACTCTCGGCCTGCTCGTGGTCCCCGGACCGGCGGTCCTCTACATCGTCACCCGGAGCGTCACGCAGGGCCGTGCCGCGGGCGTGATCTCGGTGCTCGGCGTGCACACGGGCTCGCTCGTCCACATCGCGGCGGCGGCGCTGGGCCTCAGCGCGCTGCTGGCGGCCTCGGCCACGGCGTTCACCATTGTGAAGTACGTGGGCGTGGCCTACCTGCTCTGGCTCGGCGTACGCAAGCTGATGCAGCGCGAAGAGGGCGAGCAGGTGCTGGAGCTGCGCGTGCAGTCGAAGCGGCGGCTGTTCTGGGAGGGCTTCGTGGTGAACGTCCTCAACCCCAAGACGGCCCTGTTCTTCCTGACGTTCCTGCCGCTGTTCACCCACCCGGAAGCAGGGCCCGTCGGCCCGCAGATCCTGCTGTTCGGGGCGCTGTGGCTGGTGCTGGGGATGGCGTCCGACGGCGCGTACGCGATGCTCTCGTCGGCGCTGGCGGGCCGGCTGCGCGGGTCCGCCCGTGCGCGCCGCCGCCTGAACGTGGGCAGCGGGCTGGTCTACCTCGGGCTGGCGGCCTGGCTCACAACCGAGAAGGCCTGACAAGCCAGGAAATTTCTGGCTCATAGTGCGATAGTGAGATCAGATCAGGGGGACGGCACGTCGGGACGTAGCTAAGAGGCGGACCTCATGGACACGCCACCGCACCGCCTCGGGCTCGAACGGGTCGTCGAGGTCTACTCGGGTCACGACGACCTCGTCGGCGTGACCGGCTCCGGCTATGCGATCGGTGCCGATCTGGTGCTGACCTCCGGCCTCGTGGTGGCCCACGGGCTGCCGTGCCAGGTACGCGCGGCCGATTCGGGCCACTGGGCCGAGGCCGAGCAGGTATGGCGCGGGCGGGCGGGCACGGTGCTCCTGCGGGTCGCCGGAGCCCCCTGGGCCGGCGTCCCCGGCATCGAACACGTCCGCTGGGCCAGGGTGGCCGCCTCCTCGGGCGCGGCAACGGGCTTCAGGGTGCGCTGCGTGGCCAGAGGGTTCCCGTGGCTGGGGCGGCGGGCCGGGATCCGGGACGCGGAGACCGTGACGGGCCTGGTCGACGCCCCCACCGGCGCGGTGTCGAAGGTCCTGGCGGTCAGCGTGCTGAGCCCCGGGCCCGAGTCGCCGCCGGGCGCGCTCACGCGGGGCCTGTCGGGCGCCGTCCTGCTCGCCGAGCCGGCCGGGCAGATCATCGGCGTGGTCGCCGCCGGCCCGTCCGGGACCGCGCCGCACGAGCTGGACGCGGTGCCCGCGACCGCGCTGCTGGGCGACGAACGGTTCTGCGAGCTGGCGGGCGTGGCGCCCGGCCGGATGGAGACCGTGGCGGAGGACGACCCCTCCGTGATCATCGCCGACCTCCTGACCCCCGCCCGCGAGAGGCTGCCCCAGGACTGCTCCGACTGGACGCTGCTGATGGCGCGGCACGCGGTGGTGCCGTTCCTGGGGAGGGACGAGCAGCTGGCGGACCTGCGCTCGTGGGCCGCCGAACCGGCCGCCCTGTCGATCGCGGTGCTGACCGGCCGGAGCGGCACGGGCAAGACGAGGCTGGCGGGCGAGCTCTGCGCGGAGCTGGCCGAGGCCGGGTGGGACACCGGATTCCTGCCGCTGGACTCCGCAGGCGGCCCGCTGACCGGCCGGGCCCTGGAGGCGTTACGCCCGACCCTGCTCGTGGTGGACCATCCTGACCCGTCCCCGCCCCTGGTGGGCGAGCTGGTACGGCGCCTGGCCAAGCACGGGCGCAACCCCCGCGTACGGCTCCTGCTGCTGGCCCGCGAGCTCGGCGAGGCGGACTGGTGGCGGCGGCTCGACACGGCGGCCGGCGGCTGGCTGAGACGGCTCACCTCCACGACGGTCCAGCTCAACGCCCACCCGCTCACCCTGGCGGAGCGCACGGACCACGCGCTCGCCGCCATGAAGGCCTTCGCCCCCAGCCGGGCCGCGCTGCCCGCCCCTCCCCGCCTCGACGACCCGGAGTACGGCCTCCCGCTCCACGTCCACCTGGCGGCCCTGCTCCGGCTGTGCGACGACGAGCACCCCGCACCCTCCCGCGACGGCGAACCGCCCGCGCACGCACGCGACCGCGACGCCGACCTGCGCACGCAGCCGATGCGGCCGCACGGGGACGGCCTGCTCCACCGGTTCCTGGCGCGGGAGAGCGACCAGTGGGCCCGGGTGTGGCCCGCCGAGCACGAACGCGTGGACGACGTGACGGCACGCCAGGCCGTGGCGGTGCTCACGCTCACCGCGCCGGCGCCTGCCGAGCTGCCGGGCCTGCTGACGGCCGTACCCGGACTGCGTGGCGGGACCGGGCTCCACGGGCACACCACGAACGCGGCCCGCTGGCTGGGCGCCGTCTTCCCGAGCGGCGAGCTGGGCCCCGACCTCGTCGCCGAGGAGCTCCTGGCCGAGACGGAGGGCCTGGACGAGCTCGTGCTCGCCCTCCACGATCACGAGGGCCGCACGGTCCACCACCTCGTCCACCTGCTGCACGTCCTGCGCCTGTCCGCCGACCGGGCGCGGGTCGGGTCGGCGCTGCGCTCCCTGGTCGGGGCCAGGATCGGCGCGATGGTCACCGAGGCCGCCGCGAACCCCGCCACCCGGCTCGGGGACCTGCTCAACGCCGCCCTCACGCTGTTCCCCGCCGACCGGGAGCTCGCCGAGGCCGCGTCCGGCCTGCTGGAGAGCGGGCGGGGCGGGGCGCTGGGGCTGCGGGCGTTGCACGTCACCCTCGGCGAGCTGGCCGTACGGCATCGCCGGGCGAGTGGCGAGCGGATCGCGCAGGCCGCGGGGTTGACCTGGCTGTCCGGGCGGCTGGTGGCCGTCGGGCGGGTCGGCGAGGCGGTCGTGGCGGCGGCGGAGGCCGTCGAGATCTACGCGGCCGCTCCCCCGTACGAGGCGGCGGCCGGCCGGGCGGAGGCGCTGTTCAGCCTGGGGGCATGCCTGCTGCTGGCGGGTGAGGCCGGTTCGGCGCTCAAGCCCGCGCAGGAGGCGGCGGCCAGGTTCCGCATCCTGGCCGAGGAGGACCCTGGGTACGCGGCGGAGGCGGCGCGGGCGCACCACAATGTCGCGTGCGCGCTGCTGGAGCTCGGGCGGCTGGACGAGGCCGTGGCGGCGTTCGAGGCGGCGGGCGGCGACGCCGGCACCGCGATGCATCTGACGGCGCTCACCTCCGCACCCCCGCAGTCCGTCACCTCATGGCCGGGGCCCGAACCGACCACGCAACCACGCGTGCGCCCCCACTCGATCTTTTCGCCTTCGCCGGATCCTGGGGCCGGGTTCCGGCCGGACGACACGCCGCCGATGAGGTTGCTCGCCGCCCCGGCCCTCACGCCACCTCCCGGAGCGCTCCCCATCCCGACCGTCGCGCCACCTCCCGGAGCGCTCCCCATCCCGACCGTCGCGCCACCTCCCGGAGCGCTCCCCATCCCGACCGTCGCGCCGCCTCACGGCGCGCTCCCCGTCGCGGCCGTGGGGCCGCCCAAGGGGACAGCCGAGCCGGTGCCGGTGCCCGGGCCGCTGGTGCCGTTCGAGGAGGCGGACGGCGGCGCGCTGCCCGAGCTGGCCGCCTGCCTCGCCGTCGCCATCACCGCGGCCGTCAAGGGCGTGGCCCCCACGAACACGGATCTGGCCCACCACCTCCACCTCCTGGCCGCCTGGCTCGAAGGGCAGGGCAGGCCGGCCGACGCGGTCGTCCCCGCCTCGGAGGCCGTCGTACGGCTGCGCGGCCTCGCCGCCCAGGAACCCGGCCTGCGGTCCATGCTCGCCGACGCCGCCGGGCTGCTGGCAGGGCTCCATGCCCGGCTGGACGACCTGGACGCCGCCGTGCGGTCCGCCGCCGAAGCCGTACGCAACCTGCGTGCTCTGGTCGCCTTGGAGCCCGACGAGCACGGTCACACCCTGACGGGGCAGCTGCTGGAGCTGGGCGAGCTGCTGCTGGTCGACGACCGGCCCGAGGCGGCGCTGGGGCCGTTGCAGGAGGCCATGAGCGTGGCGGCCGACCGGCGCCCGGCCACGGAGGCGCGCGCCAGGCGGCTGCTCGGCCTGTGCCTGGACGAGCTCGGGCGGCCCGCCGACGGCCGGGCACAGCTGGAGCTCGCCGCCGAGCTGTACGGCGGGCTGAGCCCCGAGGACCTGACGGCCGAGAACGGCTCCCCCGCGCGGCACGCGTCCGAGGCGCGAGCGCGAGCCCGACGGCCGGAGCCGGCGGGCGGCCATATGGGGGGCCGGCCGTGGTTGCCGGAACCGGCCACCGGTCGCGTGGGTGGCCGGCCGTGGCTGCCGGAACCGGCCGCCGGTCGCGTGGGTGGGCGGCCGTGGCTGCTGGAGCTGGTCACCTCGCGGCCGGAGGAGGCCGTGGTCAGCGCGGAGCGGCGGCTGGTGGAGTGCCGGCAGGCGGCCGAGGGGGGCGGCACGCCGGAGATACACGCCTACATCTCCGCCCAGGCCGTGCTCGCCCGGGCCTGGACGGACGTGGGGCGGGCCGGGGACGGGCTCGTGCTCGCGACGCAGGCCGCCGAGCTGCTGAGCCGCCACCCCGTACCGGACGCGCCACAGCGCGAGCCCGGCCCGGAGCGGCCGCACGCGATCGCCGTGGGGATGGTGGCGGCGGCGCTCGGCAGGGCGCTCGTGAGCCTGGGGCGGGCCGAGGAGGCGAGGCCGCACCTGCGCACCGCCGTCGAGTCCTACGAGCCGATGGCCGAGACGAGCGTCGTGTTCCGTACGGAGCTGGCCGAGCTGCTGATCCTGGAGACGGCCGCGCTACCCCGGGCCGGCGCGGAGGCTGCCGCCGACCGGCTCGTCGAGCTGTACGACGGGCTCGTCTCGGAAGGGCTCGCGACCGCCTCCGCCCTCGCCGGGGCGCTGTGCCTCCAGGGCGGCGCCCGCTTCGCCGGGCAGGACGTCGAAGGCGCACTCCGGTCGGCCACACGGGCCCTCGATGTCATGACGCCGGCCGACGACCGGGTGCTCGCCGCCGCCTGCCTGGAGCTCGCCGGCCTGTGCCTGGCCGAGCTGCACGATCCCGGCGCGGCCGGGCCGAAGCTGGCCGAGGGCGTCGAGCTGATGACCGACCCGCCGCCGGAGCTCGCCGGCGTGCACCTGCCGGCTCTCGCGCGGCTGGCCAGGATGCGGGTCGAGGAGGAAGGACCGGCTGCGGGCATCGCCCTCTACCGCCGGATGCTCGACACGCGACCGCTTCCCGGGACGGATGTGCTCGGAACGCTCATCGAGGAGGTCTCCGGCTTCCCGGGCGACCCGTCCGAGCTGCTTGCGTCACTCGCGTCCTTCACGGACGCGCTGGAGCGGGAGGTGCCGCTGAGCGGCGGTGGCGGCGCCGAGGTGCACGACCGGTACGGGCGCTGCCTGACGCGGCTCGGCGCAGCCGCGAAGGAAGGCACGGCGCAGGAACGTGCGGCCCAGGAAGGCACGGCGCAGGAAGACGCGGCGGTGCTGTGCGCGGAGCTGGCCGTCCGGGTCTACCGAGGGCTGGCCGCCTTCTCCGACGACCACCGCGGACGGCTCGGCCTGGCGCTGGCCTCGCTCGCCCGGCACGGCCAGGCCGAGCCCGCCGTCCTGGAGCAGGCCGCCTACCTCCTCGCCGGGCAGCCGGGCGACGTGCTGGCGGACGTCCTCAACCGCTACGCCGTCCTGCTGCTCGAACAGGGCCGCCCCGTGGAGGCGCTGGCGCACTGCGAGCGGGCCGCCGACCTCTGCGACGAGCTCGACGACCCGGCCCTGGCCGGCGTCACGTACGCCCGGCTCGGCGCCGCCCTGGCCATGCTCGAACGCCCCCAGGCCGCCCTGGAGGCGATCACCTGGTCCCTGGCCGAGCTGGACCGAGCCCCGGAAGCCGGCCCGGAGCTGCGCCGCGTCCGGGCTCAGGCGATCCAGGTGCGCGGGCGGGCGCTGCGGGCCGCCGGCAGGGAGCAGGAGGCGCTGGAGCACCTCATGGAGGCGTTGCGGCTCTACACGGACCTGTCGGAGCAGCGGGAGGCCGCCGAGACCGCCGCGGTGATCGCCGACGACCTGCTGGCCACCGGGCGGCCGGAGGAGGCCGCCGAGTACGCCGGGATCGCCGCCGCCGGACAGCCGCCGGGCACGCTCAAGCACACCCTGGCCACCCAGCGGCTCGTACGGTGCCACATGATGCGCGGCGAGCTCGCCGAGGCCAACGCGCTCGTCGAGGAGCTGATCCCGCGGGCCCGGCGGTCGCCGGACGATCTCACGTACCAGGCCGTGCTCGCCGACTCCCTGGCGCAGAGCTCCGAGCTGCTGCCCCTGCTCGGGCTGGACGAGGGGACCGAGGCGGAGGCCAGGGCCCGGGAGGCCATCGGCATCTACGACGAGCTGCTGACCACCGGCGTGAACGCGCAGGCCCTGCACACCAGCCGGGCGGGCGCCTGCCTCACGATGGCGTCCGCGCTCAGGATGCGGGGCCTGGCCGCCGAGGCGATCCAGCCGCTGCGGGAGGCGGTGGCGGCGCTGGAGCGGTTCGGCCCGGGAAGCATCGTGGAGCAGCGCTCCGGCCAGGGGAACCCGACGCAGCGCGAGCTGCTGTCCAGGGCGATGCTCATGCTGGGCGACGCCCTCATGGAGGCGGGCCGGGCGCTGGAGGCGGGGCTCGTCTTCCACCGCGCCACGCAGGTGACCCGGGACGAGCTGTCCAGGGCCGTGGCGCACGCCCGGCTCGGCCTGTGCCAGCAGGAGCTGGGCAGGGACGACGCCGCCGACGCCGCGCTGCGCGTCTCAGCGGGGCTGCTGCGGGACCTGACGGCCCACGACGGCGTCCCCGACCTGCTCCGCGACGTGCTGCGGGGCAGGCTGACGCTGCTGGAGAAGACGGGCAGGCGCGACGAGACGGCGGCGATCGAGGAGGAACTGCAGCGGCTCTAGGCGTCGCTGGCCTGGACCGTCTCGCGGGCCCACCGGTAGTCGGCCTTGCCGGCCGGCGAGCGCACCATCTCCTCCACGAACGCGTACGTACGAGGCACCTTGTACCCCGACAGCAGCGTCCTGCAGTGCGCGTCCAGCTCCTCGGCCGTGACCTCGACGCCCGGCCGCGGCTCCACCACGGCCGCGACCCTGTTCCCCCACCGCTCGTCCGGAACCCCGGTCACCACCGCGTCGAACACCGACGGATGCCCCTTGAGCACCGCCTCGACCTCCTCGGGGAACACCTTCTCCCCGCCGGTGTTGATGCACTGCGAGCCGCGGCCGAACACGTTCACGGTCCCGTCGGTGTCCACGGTCGCCAGGTCGCCGGTCAGCAGCCAGCGGGTGCCGTCCGCGTCGGTGACGAACGTGCGGGCCGTCTTCTCGGGGTCGTTGTAGTAGCCGAACGCCACCCGCCCGGCCCTGGCGACGGTCCCGAGCTGCCCGGAGCCGGGCTCGACGGGCCGGTGCCGCTCGTCGAGCACGGCCAGCTTGACCACGGAGTTCGGCTGGTAGCGCAGGCCCTTCTCCGGCGAGGACCCGGCCACGCCGGACGCGGTGAAGCCGGACTCGGTGGAGCCGAAGTTGTCCAGGATCCCGATGTTCGGGAGTGCCTTCTGGAGCCGGTCGCGTACCGCGCCCGACAGGATCGCCCCGGTCGAGCTGACCACGAACAGCGACGAGACGTCGTAGCCGCCCTTCTCCAGCGCCTCGGCCAGGGGCCTGGCCATGGCGTCGCCGGTGATGTTCATGGTGAACACGCGCTCGCGCTCGACCGCGCGCCACACGTCCTCGGCGTCGAACTTGCGCACGTACACCATGGTCGCGCCCATCCACCAGGCGATGAACGTGGCCATCTGCGCGGCCCCGTGCATCAGCGGCGGCGCGGCCATCATGACCATCGGGCCGGCCTTGACGGCCTCGTCGATCACCTCGCGCGGGGTGGCGCGCGGCTCGCCGTACGGATTGCCGCCGCCGAAGGCCATGAACAGGTCCTCGACCCGCCACATCGCCCCCTTGGGCATGCCCGTGGTGCCGCCGGTGTAGATGATGTAGACGTCGTTGCCCGAGCGCGCCGGGAAGCCGCGCTCCGGCCGCCCGCGCTCCAGAGCGGTCTCGTACGGCACCGCCGCGCCGATCGCCGACGGCCCGCCCACCGAGATCAGGTGCTCCAGCAGCGGCGCCCGGTCCGCCACGGCGGCCACCCGCGCGTCGAACTCCACGTCGTAGACCAGCGCCCGGATGTCGGCGTCGCGGTAGAGGTAGAGCAGCTCGGACTCGACGTAGCGGTAGTTGACGTTGATCGGCACGGCCCGGATCTTCAGCGCGGCCAGCAGGCCCGCCACGTACTCGACGCCGTTGTAGAGGTGGAGGCCGACGTGCTCGCCGGGCTGGACGCCCAGGTCCATGAGGTAGTGGGCGAGCCGGTTCGACTCGGCCTCCAGCTCGGCGTAGGTGCGCCGGTCCGGGCCGCAGACGACGGCGGTCCTGTCCCCGATCGCGTCCGCGAGCCCTTCGAACAGGTCAGCGTGGTTGAACTCCATCAGGGTCTCTCCCGTCCGACGATCCACATCGCGAAGAACTGGGCTCCCCCGCCATAGGCGTGGCCGAGCGCCGTGCGGGCGCCGTCCACCTGGTGCTCGCCCGCCATCCCGCGCACCTGCAGCGCGGCCTCGGCGAACCTGATCAGTCCCGACGCCCCGATCGGGTTGCTCGACAGCACCCCGCCCGAGGCGTTCCACGGGGTGTCACCGTCGAGCGCCGTCGCGCCCGACTCGGTGAGCTTCCACCCCTCCCCGTCCGCCGCGAACCCCAGGTTCTCCAGCCACATCGGCTCGTACCAGGAGAACGGCACGTACGTCTCGGCCACGTCGATCTGCCGCCGCGGGTCGGTGATGCCGGCCTGGCGGTAGACGTCGGCCGCGCAGTCCTTGCCCGCCTGCGGGCTGACCGTGTCGCGCCCGGCGCGGAAGATCGGCTCGGAGCGCATGGCGGTACCGTGCACCCAGGCCGGGGTGCCGGTGACCTTCGACTCGGACGACAGCACCATCGCGCAGGCGCCGTCGCTGGACGGGCAGGTCTCCAGGTAGCGGATCGGCTCCCACAACATCGGCGTGGACTCGACCATCTTCTGGTCGATGCCGGGGATCTTGAGGTGCGCGTACGGGTTCTTGAGCGCGTTGAGCCGGTCCTTGACCGCCACCAGCGTCCCGATGTGATCGGGCGCGCCCGATCTGCGCATGTACTCGCGGATGTGCGGCGCGAAGTAGCCGCCCGCCCCCACGACCAGCGACGCGTTGAACGGCAGGTGCGTGGACAGCGCCCAGGTGGCGTTCGACTCCGACTGCTTCTCGAACGCCACCACCAGCACCCGGTCGTGCACGCCGCCCTGGATGAGGCTGGCGCCGACCAGCGCCGTGGAGCCGCCCACGCTGCCCGCCGTGTGCACCCGCATCATCGGCTTGCCCGCCGCGCCGAGGGCGTCCGCCAGGTACGACTCCGGCATCATCACGCCCTCGAACAGGTCCGGCGCCTTGCCGATGACCACGGCGTCGATGTCCTTGAACGACAGCCCGGCGTCCTCCAGCGCCCGCAGCGCCGCCTCGCGCACCAGCCCGGCGATCGACACGTCCCTGCGCTTGGTCGTGTAGTGCGTCTGCCCGACGCCGATGACCGCACAGCGGTTGCCCATGTCACGCCTCCAAAACGGTGACGAGGTTGTGCTGCAGGCAGGGCCCGCCCGCGGCGTGCCCGACGGTGCGGCTCGCGTCGCCGTCGAGGATGCGCCGCGCGGCCTCGCCGATGCGGATGAGGCCTGTGGCCATGACGGGGTTGGCGGCCAGCGGGCCGCCGGACGGGTTGATCACCGTTTCGCCGGGCAGCTCCAGCGCCCGACGCAGGATGATCTCCTCGTGCGGGAACTGGGCGTGCAACTCGGCCACCTCGACGGGCCCCTTGCCGACCCCGGCAGCCCGTGCGGCGTCGGCCGCGGAGGCCGACGCGGAGAGATCGCGCATGCCCAGGTAGTGGGGCTCGATGCGGTGGGCGATGCCCCTGATGTAGGCCGGGTTCGGGCACAGCTCCCCGGCCAGGTCACCGGCCGCGAGCACGATCGCCGCCGCGCCGTCCGTGATGGGCGGCACGTCCGTCTTCTTGAGCGGTTGCACCGCGAAGTCCTCGCCGTCCGGATCGGGCAGGTCGAGCGCGTACGGGTTGGCCCGCCCGTCCGCCCGGCTCCTGCGGACGATCTCGTCGAGCTCCTTGCGGTCCGCGCCGACCGCGCCGGCCTGGAGCGCGGCGTAGGAGAGCAGGTCGAGGCCGAGCGGCGCCAGGTAGTAGGGGTCGAGCTGGACCGTCATGATCGTGTTCAGGTCGCCGAGCGACGACTTGCCGAACCCGTAGACCAGGGCCGAGTCGATGTCGCCGTGCTGGAGCCGGACCCACGCCTCGTACAGGGCCCAGGCGCCGTCCATCTCCACGTGGCTCTCCGAGATGGGCGGCCAGGCGCCCAGCGCGTCGAGGGCCGACACGAACGAGAACGGGGCGCCCGCGAGGTAGTCGCAGCTGCCGGAGCAGGTGAAGCCGAACCTCTTGAGCCCGGTGCGCTCCTTGACCTCGTCGATCACGGGCAGGATCAGCTCGGGCTCGGTCTGCCCGGCGTCGTGGTCGGTATGCCGGGTCTGGGCGAACGCGACGATCGCGACATCTCTCATGACAGCTCCACGTCGGGCTCGCCGGTGGGGGCGAACCAGCGGATGTTCGACATTGACGCCGTACGCTCGCTCTCCGGCACCCAGACCGCCCTGACCCGCATGCCCTGGCGCACCTCGTGAGCGGGTACGTCCCCGATGAGCGCGATCATGGGGATATCGGCGTTGTCGAGCAGGATGTACGCCGACACGAACGGCACCTGCGGGGCCCGGGGATCGGGCAGGTTGTTGATGGCGAACGTGGTGATCGTGCCGGTGTCGGGCACTTCGAGCGTCTCCGCGATGCCGCTTCCGCATTCGGGGCAGGACTGGCGGTAGGGCACGTACACCTTGTCGCAGGTCTCGCACCGCCCGCCGAGGAAGACGCCGCGCCGGACGCCCTCCAGGAAGACGCGGAGCGCGCCGCCCGCCTGGAGGCGGTACTCGGCGCGCACGTTGGAGACGATCTTCGTGACCTCGGGGGCGAAATGGGAGATGTCGCGGATGTGGCCGGTGGGCCGGTCGCTCCAGACCGGCCAGACGCGTGCTCCTGCGGCCAGCGCCTTGGCGTTGCCCGCGTCCACGGCGTGGAGCAGCGCGGTGTCGGCGCCGTCCAGCTTGATCAGCGCCCAGGCGAAGGGGCGGTCGAGCGGGTGGCCTTCGAGCGGCTCGTCCACCCACGCCCAGGTGGTGACCGTGCCGGCCGGACCGACCTCGACGTACTCGGCGGTCACCGGCTCGCCGGTCGCGGGGTCGTACTCCAGGGGCGGCACGAGCACCTTGCCCTCGTTCGTCCGCACCCCGACGATGCGCCGGCCGCGCAACTCGCTCAGGAATCGGCCGATCACGGGGCCTGTGGTTCTCGTGTAGCCGCCCGGGAACTCCAGGACGTGCTGGGCGACCAGCGGATCAGATGGCACGGTCTCGTCCCTCCCAGTACGGGGCGCGGAGCTTGCGTTTGAGCAGCTTGCCGTTGGGCTCTCGGGGCATCTCGGCGATGAAGTCGACGCTCTTGGGCCACTTCATCCTGGACAGGCGGCCCTCCAGCGAGGCCAGCAGCTCGCGGGCCAGCTCGGGGCCGGGCTCGACGCCCGGCGCGGGCTCGACCACGGCCTTGATCTGCTCGCCCCACTCCTCGTCCGGGATGCCGAACACGGCCACGTCCGCCACCTTCGGGTGGATCATGAGCTCGTTCTCGATCTCGGCGGGGTAGATGTTCGCCCCGCCGGAGATGATCATGTCGGCCTTGCGGTCGCAGAGGAAGAGGAAGCCGTCCTCGTCCAGGTATCCGATGTCCCCGACGGTGAAGTACTCCTTGAGCCGGTTCGCGGCGGTCTTGGCGGGGTCGCCCTTGTACTCGAACGGGACACCCATCATCTTCATGTAGATCGTCCCGGCGGTGCCGGTCGGCACGGGCTCGCCCTGATCGTCGGCGATCAGCAGCTCGCTGATGGGCCAGGCGTTGCCGACCGTGCCCGGATGCGCCTTCCAGTCCTCGGGCGTGGCCAGGGTGCCGCCGCCCTCGGTGGCCGCGTAGTACTCGTACACGCAGTCGCCCCACCACTCGAGCATCGCCCACTTGACCGGGACCGGACAGGGGGCGGCGGCGTGGATCATCCACTTGAGCGAGGACAGGTCGTACCTGGTCCGGGTCTCCTCCGGCAGCGCGAGCAGCCGCTTGAAGTGGGTCGGGACGAGGTGGGAGTTCGTGACGCCGTGGCGCTCGCAGAGCCGGAGCAGCTCTTCGGCGTCCCACTTGTCCATGTAGACGAGGGTGTGTCCCATGTGCAGCGCGGTGCCGCCGAACTGGGTGACCGCGGTGTGGTAGTTCGGGGAGGTGACCAGGTGGGCGTTGGGGCGGCCCGGGGTGATGCCGAACAGTCCGAGCAGGAACGTCATGAGCTCGGCGGAGTCGTCCGGATCGAGGCCGTTCAGCCGGCGCTTGACCCCTTTGGGCTTGCCGGTCGTGCCCGAGGTGTAGTGCATGGTGGCGCCCGCGGTGCGGCCCTCGGGGGCGGTGTCCGGTTGGCCGTCGGTCAGCTCGCCCACCTGGCGGAAGCCATCGGCCCCGCCTTCTACGGGGCCCTCCCCGACGAGGAAGCGGCGGTGCGGCTCGATGGCCTCGGCCGCCCTGGCGCCCTCCTCGATGTAGCGGGGGTGCACGAAGAACGCCTTGGCCTCGCTGTCGGAGACGATGTACGCGATCTCGGGGCCGGTCAGATGCCAGTTGACCGGGGTGTAGTACCAGCCGGCCTGCATGGCGGCGAGATAGAGCACGAGCCCGTCGGCACCGTTCGGCACCAGGCCGCAGATGCCGTCGCCGGGCTGGAGCCCGAGCCCGCGTAAGCCGTGGACGAGGCGGTTGGCCCGGGCGAGCAGATCGCCCGCGCGATGCTCCGTGCCGTCGGGGTCCACGGCCGCGATCCACTCGGGATCCGCCTGCGCGAGCCTCCAGAAACCGAGCGTGCCCATCTGAACTCCCAGGAGTCGTGGCGCGAGCAAAACAGGAACCTGTTCTCGTTTGCTGCTGGGAGCGTATCCTGGGGCCGAAGTTCGTAGCAAGCGCTTGATTAGACACTTCGGAGGCGTACGTGGAGCTCCTGCCGATCAGCACTCCCCACTGCCGGATCGAACGAGACGGCCATGTCCTGATCGTCACCATGAACCGGCCGGAGGCGCGCAACGCGCTCTCCTCGGACATGCTGATCGGCCTGGCCTCGGCATGGGCTTACGCGTCGGCCGAGGCCGGGATCAGGGTGGCGATCCTGACGGGCGCGGAGGGCACGTTCTGCGCCGGGGCCGACCTCAAGGCCATGGGGCAGCCGTCCACGGACCCGGAGGTCCAGGCCAGGGCCGCGCAGATCCCCAACTTCCACTGGAAGGGCCTGCTCAGGGAGGAGCTGCCCACCAAGCCGATCATCAGCGCGGTCGAGGGCTACGCGGTGGCGGGCGGCACGGAGCTGCTGGTGGGGACGGACCTGCGGGTGGTGGCGGAGTCGTCCACGCTGGGGCTGTTCGAGGCCAAGCGGGCGCTCTTCCCCATGGGCGGCAGCGCCGTACGCCTGCCCCGGCAGATCCCGTACTGCCACGCCATGGACCTCCTCCTGACCGGCCGCCCGATCACGGCGGCGGAGGCGCTGTCCATGGGGCTGGTCAACCGCGTGGTGCCCGACGGCCAGGCGCTGGCCTCGGCCCGGGAACTGGCCGAGGACGTCGTCTCCTCGGGGCCGCTCTCCGTGCAGGCGATCCTGCGTACGTACCGGGACACCCTGGGCATGCCGGAGCCGGAGGCGCTGAAGGTGTCGGACGAGATCGGCTGGCCGGTGATCGGGTCGGAGGACGCCAAGGAAGGCACCCGGGCCTTCCGCGAGAAGCGCCCCCCGACCTACCACGCGCGTTAGTCGCCGGTGAGGCGCTCCAGGCGTTCGAGCGCCTCACCGTACTCCTCCACCAGGCCGAACATGACGTCCTTGGTCGAGCGGACCTGGTTGGTGATGCCGATGACCTGGCCGGCCGGGAAGGTGGCCAGGTCCGACACGTCGGAGCGGCCGATGCGCCGCAGGGCGTCCGACACCAGCATGAACTGCAGGGGCATCGGCAGCGTGCCGGGCGACTCCTCCGACTCCCACGCCTCCGTCCAGGCGTTCTTGAGCAGCCGCGCGGGCTTGCCGGTCCAGCTGCGCGAGCGGACGGTGTCGCGGGAGGTGGCCTCCAGGATGCGGCGCTTGGCCATCTCCGGGGTGTCGGCCTCCTCGACCGTGAGCCAGAGCGAGCCGGTCCAGACGCCCTCGGCGCCCAGCGCCATCCCCGCCGCCATCTGGCGGCCGTTGCCGATGCCGCCGGCGGCCAGGACGGGCACGTCCACCGCGTCCACCACCTGCGGGATCAGCACCATGGTGGAGATCTCGCCCGTGTGGCCGCCGGCCTCGGTGCCCTGGGCGACCACGACGTCCACGCCGACCTCCACCTGCTTGAGCGCGTGCCGGGGCGTGGAGGCCAGGGCGGCGACCTTGACCCCGTGCTCGTGGGCGAGGTCCACCACGTCGGCGGGAGGCGGGCCGAGCGCGTTGGCCAGCAGCGCGATGGGGTGCCGCAGGGCGACCTCGACCTGGGGGCGCGCGGTGGCGTCCGTCCAGCCGAGCAGCACCTTGCCGGGGTCCGCGTCCGACGACAGCGGCGGGACCCCGTGCTTGGCCAGGAGGTTCTCGACGAACCCCCGGTGGCCGTCGGGGATCATCGACTGCAGGCGGCCCACCAGCTCCTCGGGCGCGAAGTCGGCGCCCTCGTAGGAGGCGGGCATGACGACGTCCACGCCGTACGGCTTGCCGTCCACGTGGTCGTCGATCCACTTGAGCTCGGTCTCGAGCTCCTCGGGGGTGAAGTAGAGCGCACCGAGCACACCCATGCCGCCGGCGCGGCTCACGGCCGCGACCACGTCCCTGCAGTGGCTGAAGGCGAAGATCGGGAGCTCGATTCCGAACATGTCCGTGACACGTGTCCGCATGAGCCGACCATAAGCCGCGAAACCAGCGAACTGCAACGCGTTCTATCCTAGAACCTTTGCTCTAGTCACGAGTTCGGCCCGGCTGCTCGCGCAAGCCGGGCCGAACTGCAACCTGTTCCAGCAGTTACGCGTCGACCGGCTCCTTGACGACGGCGCGCGGCGTGCGGCGGCGGGCGACCACCAGCGCGGCGCCGAACGCGAGCAGGCCCGACGCCAGCAGCGCGATGGGGATCGTGGTCTTCACCAGGGTGATCTGGTTCTTGGCGTCCCTGGCCGTGGCCACCAGGTTGGAGATGGTCTTCGGAGTGAAGGAGGCGGTGGCGACCAGGGCCTTGGCCCGCTCGACCCCGTCCTGGCTCTTGAGCGTCTCGTTCCTGCTCACTTCCTGCTTGACCGGCGCGCCGCTGGTGGGCTCCACCCAGTACGTGTCCACGCCCTCGTACCAGCGGTCGACCTGGACGTCACCGGTCCCCGTCATCCCCATCATCGAGGCGGGGGCGCTCAACGTCGCGATCTTGGTCGGCGGCACCTTCAGCTGGAACTTGTAGACGGGCAGCCCGTCCACGGTGTCCTCGCCGGCGAACGTCGCGTCGAAGGCGTGCTTGGCCGTCTGGTTGAAGTACTTGTAGGTCTTCTTCTCCACGCCGAAGGGGAACAGGTAGATCTGCCCCTCCAGGGTCACGGGCTCCTTGTTGACGCTCACCCCGCAGCAGTTGACGCCCACGCCGGTGTGCCGGTCGAAGGCGCTGCGCCGCTCGGAGATGTTGATCTGCGGCTTGTTGTTGGTGACGTCGTCCACCACGGTGAACTCGTCCCAGACGACGCGGGAGTCGGTGGCCTGAGAGACGTCGCCGCGGGTGGTGACCAGCATCTTGAGGTTCGCGGTCAGCACCTTCCCGTCGGCGACGGAGAAGTACTGGGACGACGGGGCCTCGAGCTCGACGGTGCTGTACTGGCCCGCCGGCGCGGAGATGACCCGGTCCGCCGCCCAGAATTTCACCATTCCTGCGAGGACCACCAGAAACGCACCAACGGCGACGAGAACGAGTACAGGTGTGCGCTGCATTCAAGATCCTCCTGGCGTCGAAGGTGCGAGAACCGGTTACATACTCAGCGCCCCGCCCCCCGGACTTCAAGTCGCGCGTGTGATGTACGTAACATGATCGTTACTGGAAAGTAGCATCCGGCGAGACGTCTTCACAGCCACATCCGAGTAACAAATCGGAACATGTTCTACGAAGGACCGTCGGCGCACCGAACATACCCTGTCCGACGACCGCTCTCTTGACGCCCCCGGCGATTGCCTGTACCCAGGCATCGAAACGCGTTCTATTCTGGGTGTCTTCTCGACGGGACGGAGTCGTGGGCATGCGTGCCGATCTGGCCAGGTCCATCCGGCTGTTCCGCGCGTTCAGGACAGAACAGGCCAAGCCGGACGCGTACTACACCACCCTCGCCACCGACACCGCCGCCCAGCTCTCGGACCGCGTGTCCCTGGCCGGCGCCACCGTGCTCGACGTGGGTGGCGGCCCCGGATACTTCGCCGACGCCTTCAGGCGGGCCGGCGCCCGGTGCGTGTGCGTGGACGTCGACGCGGGAGAGCTGACCGGCCAGGGTGCACCGGGCTCCGGCGTGCTGGGCAGCGCCCTGGAGCTGCCGCTCGCCGACGGGTCGGTCGACGTGTGCTTCTCGTCCAACGTGCTGGAGCACGTTCCGGACCCGTGGCGGATGGCGGCCGAGATGGCCCGGGTCACCCGCGAGGGCGGGGTGATCTTCCTCGCGTACACGAACTGGCTCTCCCCATGGGGCGGGCACGAGACCTCGCCCTGGCACTATCTGGGCGGCGAGCACGCCGCCCGCCGGTACGCGCGGGTGCACGGCAGGCAGCCCAAGAACCGCTACGGGCGCTCGCTCTTCCCCGTCTCCGTCGCGCACGGCCTGCGCTGGGCGCGGTCCGCGCGGGACGTCGAGCTGGTCGACGCCTTCCCGCGCTACCTGCCGTGGTGGTGCCGTCCGCTGGTCAAGGTCCCCGTCGTCCGGGAGTTCGTCACGTGGAACCTCGTCCTGGTGCTCAGGAAACTCGGGTGACGGCCGCCGCAGAGGGCCCCGCCACCGGGCGGGACGCCGCGCTCGACGGCATCCGGGCCCTGGCCGCGCTCGGCGTCTGGGTCCTGCACGTGGGCGGCAACACCGGGATGATCTACCAGGAGGGCATGTTCGCCTGGATGACGTCCCGGCTCGGCATCGCCGTGCCGATCTTCTTCCTGCTGTCCGGGCTGCTGCTCTACCGGCCGTGGGCCCGTGCCGTGCTGGAGGACGCGCCGTCGCCGCGGGTGGGCCGCTACCTGTGGCGGCGGGCGATGCGCGTGCTGCCCGCCTACTGGCTGGTCACCGCGGTGGCGCTCTGGGCCTGGGGGCAGCTCGACTGGACGGGCTGGCTCAAGTGGCTGTTCCTGCTGCAGAACTACTTCGAGCAGGGGCGGGCGCCCGACGGGCTCTACCAGATGTGGACGATGCCCATCGAGATGGCCTTCTACCTGGTCCTGCCGGTGCTCGCCTGGCTCCTGCACCGGTGGGCGCGCGGCGGCAACCGGCCTCTCCGGCTGCTCGGCGGCATCGCGGCGCTCCCGGTGATCTCGCTGGCCGGCGTGGTCGTCTCGCACGTGCTCGACCAGCCGGAGCTGGCGCTGTGGCTGCCGAACCACCTGATCTTCTTCGCCGCCGGCATGGCGATGGCCGTGATGTCGGTGTGGATCAAGCGGCGCGAGGTGGTGGACGCGCTGGCGCCGCAGCTCCTGGTGCTGGCGCTGCTGGCGTTCGCGGTGCTGAGCACGGAGCTGGCCGGGCCGCGCACCCTCACGCTGCCCAGCCTGTCGCAGTCGCTGTGGCGGATGGTCCTGGAGACGGCGGTGGCGGTGCTGCTGGTGGCCCCGTTCGCGCTGGCCTCCCGGCGCGACACGCTGCCGCACCGGGTGCTGGGCAACCCGGTGACCGCCTATCTGGGGCGCATCTCGTACAGCTTCTTCCTGTGGCACGCGCCGGTGATCACGCTCTTCTACAAGCTCACCGGCCGCCCGGTGTTCAGCGGCGACTTCGTGGGCGTGGCGGTGCCCACGCTCGTCGGCTCGCTGCTGGTGAGCGCCGTGAGCTACCACCTCGTCGAGGAGAACGCGCTGCGGCTCAGCCGCCGGTGGCGGTCAGCACCTCCTGCTCGGCCGGAACCTCAGGCTCCGGTGTCGGCTCCGGCGCCGTGACGAGCTGGCCGAACAGCGACCCCACCGCCGCGCACGACAGGAGCTGCGGCACCTGGTCGAGCAGCGGATCGACGTCGACGCCCCGGTTGCGCAGGAACACCCCGGCGGCCAGCGCCACCGTCGCCGCGCCGAACAGGCCCGCCGTCGCCCAGTGCGTGTGCGGCCGGCGTACCCGCAGCCAGAGGGTGGCCACGACGGCGGCGAGCGCCACGAGCATGCCGGGCCAGTTCGCCACCCAGCCGCCGAACGCCAGGCCCAGCACCACGACGTAGGGCACGCGCCAGCGCGACAGCCGCGACTCCGCCGCGGCGGCGGTCTCCTTGACGTGCTCGGGGCGGGGTCCGTGCATCACCAGGGAGAGGAGCGCGAGCAGCGCGATCCCGGCCAGGCCCAGCCCGAGCGCGAGCCGGTAGGGCTGGTCGGGCTCGTACGTCAGCCGCACCGTACCCGCGGTGCCCGCGGGGAGCTGCCAGCCCTGCTTCCACCCGTCGATCCGGATCGGGCGCAGTTGCCGGCCGTCCAGTTCGGCCCGCCAGCCGGCGTTGAAGTTCTCGTTGACCACGAGGAAGGAGTCCTCCGGCGCGCTCACCCGTACCTCGCGCTCGACGGAGGACCAGGCACCGCGGGCGGCGGAGCTCTCCACGGCCTTGCGCCGGGGCGGGAACGCGCCGATCGCGAGGTTCTCCACCGCGAACGGCTCCCAGCCGGCCGCCCGCACCCGGTTGTCCCCCGCCCGCAGCGTGACCTGGCCGCACGCGGTGATCTGCACGGGCCGCCCCTCCAGCAGGTCGGCATAGACGCCGGTGACCTTGGTCTTCACGGCCGCGCCGTTCACCTGGAGGGTCGGGCCCAGCCCGCAGGCCAGCCGGAACTGCGGCCCGGCCGGCCGGCTCGCCGGGCTGACGCCGGGGATCACCAGCTCGGTGACCTGGAGCCGGCGCGAGGCCGGGTAGAAGCGCAGCTTCAGCCGCGTCGTGGTGAGCGGCTTGAACCGCAGCGTCCCGCCGGCGTCCACCCGGCCGCCGCGGACCTCGCCCCTGGCACCGGTCACGACCACGTCGAGCGCCTGCCGGTCGCCGCCGGGGCGGGCGACCTGGATCTGCGAGACGGTCCGCCGGCCCTTCCAGCCCAGCGTGAGCGTCGGCTCGGCGTCCTCCGGCGAGGGCACCCACGTGGTGGCGGAGTCGGCGTCGAACGCCGACCTCGGCGCGACCACCGCGTCCTTGCTCATCGCCGACGAACCGCTCACCGTGGTCAGGTCGCCGCTCAGCCGGGTGAACCGGTCGACGAGCGCGACGTCCCGCAGCACCGCCGAGCCCCGCAGGGTGGTCTTCCGGCCGGAGTCCGAGGTGAACGTCCGGTCGAACCCGGCACCCTCCTCCCCCGACCTGACCAGCAGCGGGTTGCACACCCAGCGGGCCCAGTTGCGCATGCAGCGCGGCCGCTCGTCCAGCCCGCGGTCCATGACGAAGACGTCCCCGTCCCGGCCCGGCATCCTGACGGTGCGGCCGGGCAGGACCCCGGGGATCGCGACCTCGGTGATGCCGACCCGCTGCACGAAGCTCCACTCCGCGTTGTACGTGCCCAGCACCCTGATCCGCACCCAGCCCGTCGGCCCGGCGGGGACGCGGAGCGTTTGAGCGTCGTTGGTCCTGGCCACGTCCTGCACCAGCCGACCGCTCTCGGTCTCCACGGCCACCTTCCTGACCGACTGGCTGATCAGCAGGTTGTTGGTGAAGGTCACCCGCAGCCGGGGGATCTCCCGGGGCTGGCGGAGGTCGATCCGGAGCCATTCGTTCTCCGGTCGCTTCCAGCCGCCGCTCTCCCAGCCGGTGTCCAGGTCGCCGTCCAGCGCGGCCCAGGGGCCGCGGCCGGGGGTGCTGAGGCCGGGCACGGCGTCGGCGTCGGCGACCGAGGAGGAGGCCGTGACGTCGGCGATGCCGTCGTACTCGGCGGTGGCCGTCTCCTCCAGCCAGCCGTCCTCCAGCAGGTCGAGCTCCTTGACGCCGGTGAAGTCGTCGCGCCGGTCCGCGGTCAGGGTGGGCGACCAGTTGGACCTGATCTCGCCGAACTGCCGCTCGCGCAGCCGCAGCCCGTCGCTGACCACGGTGGGCAGGCCGGAGTCGGCCCCGTCACCGTTCACCAGCGCCGGGCCCTCGCCGAGCAGGCCGAGGTCGCCCATCGTCAGCAGCGAGTCCGGGCCGCCGCGCACCTCCAGCGCGTCCGCGGCGGGCTCCACGCTGACCATGTCGGTGCTCTCCGACACCTTGTACAGCTCCAGAGCCGGGAAGGGCCAGTCCACCGACTCGATGGCGTCGTCGGTGCCGGTGTCGCCCACCTCGCCGCCGAACGAGGTGACCTTGGTGATGCCGGGCGACTCGCGCAGCGCCTCGTAGACGCGTGACGGCCAGGCTCCCTGCAGGTTGGCCCGCATCAGGTCGTTCCTGACGAGCAGGTAGTGCACGCCCATCCTGCGCAGCACCTCGGTCAGCCCCGCCGAGCCGTGGCCCGCGGTGAGCCGCTGGTCGATGGCGTCGAGCAGCCTGGTCATGCCCACGGAGCCGGCCGCCGTGACCTGCCGGGCGGTCCAGCGGACGGCGGACAGCGGCTGCAGGGGGTCGTCCATGGGCCGGCCCCACAGGTACTCGCCGAACTTGGAGCCGGGCACGACGAGCACCCCGTCGTCACCGGCGTTCTGGTTGAGCCACGTCGCGGCCTGCCGCCAGTAGAGCGGCACCTCCTTGAACTCGCCGGGCGGGGCCAGGCCCTGGTTGAAGACCGGCAGCACCAGCGCGGCGAGGGTCGCCACGGCCACCGACCGGATCGGCAGCCGCGCCCGGGCCGTCACGTGGGCCAGCAGGTGGGCCAGGCCGAGCGCCAGCGGCAGCCGGACGAGGGGGTCGAACTTGCGCAGGTTGCGCAGCGGCGCGAGCGGCCCGTCGAGCAGCCAGCGCACGGGCTCGGCGACGACCGGCTCCAGCGCGCTCATGTGCCCGGCGACCAGCGCCGCCGTGCCGATCAGGAAGAGGGTGACGACGAACCCCTTGGCGGGCAGGTCGCGCCGGGCCAGCCCGGCCAGGCCGAGCGCGGCGAGCAGGCCGGTGACCAAGACCATGGCGGCCGCGGTGGCGATCTCGTACCCGGGCGGCTGCGTGGCGACGCCGTTGACGGTCAGGTAGCGCACCCAGTCGGAGGCGCCGCGCAGCACGTTCGTCAGCGAGGTGACCTGCGTGGTGGTGGAGGCGGTCTCGGTGTACGGCAGGAAGGAGAACGCGTAGCGGCCCACCAGGAGCAGCGGCAGCCACCAGAACAGCGTGGCCACCGACACGGTGCCGGTCCACCAGGCGAGCAGCCGCCAGCGGGGCACCGGGCGCGGCCGGGTGAGGATGTAGACGACGGGGGCGACCAGCACGGCCAGCACCGCCACCGCGTTCACGCCGCCGCACAGCGCCACGGCCAGCCCGGACCTGATCGCGCCGCGGGCGCGCTGGCCCGTCTCCACGGCGGTGAGCAGCGGGATCAGGATCCACGGCAGCATCGCCGCGGGCAGCCACTCGATCGAGATCTCGCCGAGGATCGACAGCGTGCGCGGTGCCAGCGCGTACGCCAGCGCGGCGGCGATCGCGGTGCCGGGCCCGCCGATGCCGAGCTGCCTGGCCAGCCGCTCCACGCCCAGGAACGCCAGGCAGAGCAGCGCCGTCAGCCAGAGCCGCTGGGTCACCCAGGCGTCCAGCCCGGCCAGCTCGCCGAGCGCGAAGAACGGCCCCATCGGGAACACGTAGCCGGCGGCCTGGTTCTGGAGCTGCCCGAAGTGCTGGAGGTCCCACAGGTGGGCGACGCGCTCCAGCCAGCCGATCGGGTTGAGCGCGAGGTCGAGCTTGGTGTCGGAGATGATGCTGCCGGGCTTGGTGGTGAACGACAGCACGGCGAAGCCGAGGCAGCAGATCGCCAGCCAGAGCCGATGCCTGGCCCGCTCGGTCACCGTTCCTCCCACTCAAGGACGACAGGGGTGGCGGGAGCGCCGGGGGGACGGCGGACGAGGGCGGAGAGCCGCTCGGCGCTGCGGTCCCAGGAGAACTGAGCCGCCCATTCCCGACATTTCGCGCTATAGGTGTCGGAGGCCACTGTGAGCTCGTCGAGGGCCGCGGTGATGCCCTTGGCCAGGTCCCCGCCCTCGGGCAGCAGCCAGCCGGTCTCGCCGGGCCGCACTGCGTCCCGCAGCCCGTCCACGTCGTACGCCACCGTCGGCACCCCCAACGCGGCCGCCTCCAGCACGCACAGCCCCCATCCCTCGCCTTGAGAGGTGTTGACCTGCAGCCAGGCTGCGGACACCAGCCGCTCCTTCTCCTCCTCGGTCAGATAGCCGTGCAGGACGACGCCCTCGGGCGCCGCGGCGCGCAGCCGCGCCTCCTCCGGCCCTCTGCCGACGACGTCCACGACCAGGTCCGGCCAGCGCTTCCTGAGCTCGGGCACGGCCTCCAGCAGCAGCTCCACCCGCTTGTGCGCGACGAGCCTGCCGACGCACACGAGCCGCGGCCGCCGGCTCCGCGCGGCGCCCGCGCGCGGCGCGCTCAGCCGGCCGGGCACCCCGTTCGGGACCAGGTGGATGGGCCCGCGCCAGCCGAGCCGCTCCCGCATGGCGCGCACGGTCGACGGCGAGACGGCCACGCACTCGCGCCCCCGGTACGCCCACCGCGACACCGGCCCCTCCAGGAACCGGCCGAGCGCGGCCAGCCACCACGGCAGGTGCACGTCGAACTGCCGGTCGTGCACGTGGTGCACCACGCACAACACCCTGGTACGCCGCCCCACGACCAGCGGCGTGAAGAACGGGATGCCGTTCTGGCAGTCGAGGACCACGTCGAAGCGGTTGCGCCGGACCGACATCCAGAGCAGCACCAGGGGGTAGACCGTGAACGGCCCGCCCATGCGGACCAGCCGCACCCCTTCGACGGTCTCCTCGCGGGCCTGCCCGGGGGCGCGGGCCGTGACGAACCACACCCGGTCCCCGTCGGCCGCGAAGCGCCGGGCCAGCTCCCAGGCGTAGACCTCGGCGCCCCCCGCGGCCGGATGCCACGGGTCGCGCCAGTTGACGATGGCGATGTTCACGGATATCCGAGGGAGTCCAGCGGTTGCTTCACCCTGAGCGCGCCGCGCGACTCCGCGCGCAGCCGCGCCCAGATCCGGCAGAGCTCCAGCACTATGCCCAGGCTGTGCCGGGCCGGGGAGAACCGCGAGCCCGGCATGTCATGCCACGTCACCGGGATCTCCAGGACCGAGGCGCCGTCCGCGACGCAGCGCGCGAGCAGCTCGACGTCGAAGGCGAAGCCGTCGGTCCGCAGCCGGGCCGCCATCTCGCGGGCGAGCAGCCCGTCGAAGAACTTGAACCCGCACTGCGTGTCGCTCACCCCGGGCACCAGCACTCTGGCCAGCGCTCGGAATCCGAACGCGCCCAGCTCGCGGATCGGGCTGTGCCGGTGCTCCACCTCGGCCAGGGGATGCGCGCGCGAGCCGATGACGATGCGCTCGCCGGAGAGCAGCAGCCCGAAGGCGCGCTCGACGGCCCGCAGGTCGGTGGCCATGTCGGCGTCACAGAAACCGACGAAGGGCGCGGTGGTCTCCAGCAGCCCGGCGCGCACCGCCGCGCCCTTGCCGGGCGTGGGGCACTGCGCGAGGCGTACGGGGACCGGCTCCTGCGGCCACGTACTGACGATCTCCGCGGTGCGGTCGGTGCTGGCGTTGTCCACGACGATGACGGCTGTCGGGAACGGAAGGCGGGCAAGCTTCGCGCACAGCTGCAGGAGCCCCCCAGGAAGTCGCCGTTCCTCGTTGTACGCGGGAACGATGATCTCAAGCAGTGTCGGTCGGCTCGTCCTCTCGTTCCCTTGACGGGAGGGCGGCATGGCCCGTGTTACCGGTCGCCGTAGTTGTAGAGCGGCCGGTTGACCGGTGTCGCCGTGGCACCGGTGAGTGACACGGTCGTGACGGTCGCCACCAGTGCGGCCAGGGCGACGCCAATGATCGCTGCTAAGAGGATCTTTATCACCGGGAATTCCTCCTTTGAGGCGGCAATGACCCGGGCGCACCCAACTTAGAACCAATTCTCCTTACTCGCTAGTAGCTAGACTGAATTTTCACAAAGTCGCCGATCAAGTAGGGTGATCGTTCCCGGTAGGCGCTTGAATTCTGTACAACCGCAGCTCAGGCCGATCGATGACCAGGGTGGCCCCCTCGGTCCACCGGGCGAACCTGGCACGCTCCTCGGCCGTCCCCGCGTCCACCACGACGTACCGGAAGCCCGCTGCGGCCAGGTCTGGCGAAGATCCATCTAGTACGCGTTCCACCTCGCGCACCCGGCGGTCCTCGGCCGCGACGACCATGCTGCCCACCCGCACCGAGTCGTCGGCCACCACGTCGCGCCCCGGCGCGGCGAAGAAGCGCTGGGCCGGGTCGAGCACCGCCCGCCCGCCGTTCCAGGGGAACCGGCGATAAGACTCGAACGGTAGCACCAGGACGTCCCCCGGCGCCCCGTCCGCCAGGATCGCCGCCCTGGCCTCGTACCAGCCGCGCGGATACTCCACCGCCTCCAGCCGGCCGAACGCCCCCCAGGCCAGCGTCGGCAGCACCGCCACCGGCGCCAGCACCAGGAGCGACACCCCGTACGGCACCAGGCGCCCGCCCTCGGCGGCGGCCCGCGCGGCGAGCAGGCCGAGCCCCACGGCGGCCAGCAGCGCGAGCGGCGCCAGGAACTGCTGCGCGTCACGCAGCACCCCGAACCCGCCCCACAGCTCCACCAGCCACCTGAGCGCCGCCCGGCCGGCGGCGGTGACGCCGAGGCAGGCGATCGCGAACCCGGCGGCCGACGCCACGGCGAGCCCCGCCCGGCCGGGCAGGTCCCGGGCGCGCGCCACAGCCGCGATCCCGGCGAGCACCAGCACGAGCCTGGCCAGGGCGGCGACCGGTGCGTCGTACCCGGCGGGCACCGCGCCGGCGTTCCAGATCCCGCCGAGCGACAGCAGGCTCACCACCGCGCCGAAGGGGCCGTCCGCCCGGGCGGCGAACGCGTCCACGCCCACGCCGTCCCCGTTCAGCGCCTCCGGCCGGGCCAGCGCGGGCACCAGCCAGGGCAGGCTGAACGCCAGGACGAGGCTCGCCGCCGGCACGGTGTCCGCCACCCGGCGTCTGTGCTCGGCGGTCGCGCTCCGGGCGTACCAGGCCGACGGGATGACGGTGATCGCGGTGACGGCCATCGCGGCGAACCCGCCCACCGCGGCCGGCAGCATCGCCACGGCCATGCGGCGGCGCTCGCACGCCGCCCGCACCACCCACGGCAGCCCGGCGTACCCCAGGAGCAGCGCCCACTGCCCCATCAGCAGCCGCTCGGCGACGTACGGGTTCCAGACGTAGAACGCCCCCGCGACCAGCCGGGGCCCCAGCACGGCCGACGGGACCAGCAGCCCCGCCCCCGCGCAGCCCAGCGCGAACACCCCCAGCAGGACCGCCTTCTGCACCAGCTCCGCGGGAACCACCGAGGCCACCGCGGTCACGACGGCGTCGCTCGGCACGACCCGCGGCGCCCCGCCGGCCAGCCCGAAGGTGAAGCGCGAGAAACGCGGCTCCGGCACGAACACCATGTCCTGGACGAGGACGAAGCCCCACCCCAGCCCGGGCCCCAGCGCGAGAGCACCCAGGACGAGTCCGAGCAGCGCGCAGGCTGCTCCGGCCCTCCTGGTCTGCGGCATCCCGCTATGACATCACAACCCAGCCACAGACATTCCCGGCATGTCCCCCGATTGTTAGTCTTTCCGCAGATCCAGGTGCTCTCTCGGTGACACGACGCCGCGCAGGGGAGCGGCGCGGGACCGATCCACGCGAGCGACGGGGCCAGAGGGACCGGTGACGACGAGCGAGACGACGGCCGAGAGCCGCCCGCGGACGCGTGGCGCCGAAGGTCGCCCGTGGACGCGCGGCGACGCCGTGCTGGCCGCCGGGCTGGTCATGGTGGCCGTCCAGCTGGTCTGGAAGTTCGACCTGGTACGGCGCTCCTACTTCAGGCAGGACGACTTCACCTTCATCGCCCGCGGCCTGGAGCACGGCCTGACCTGGGACTACCTCATGCGGGTGGACTACGGCCACCTCGTGCCCGGGCCGTTCGCGATCCAGTGGGCGCTGGGCCGGCTGGGGGTCTACAACGACGTGCTGGCCCACGCCGTGGCGATGACGTTGCTCGGCGCCGCGGGGCTGGCGCTGCTGCGGCTGCTGCGGCTGCTGTTCGGGCCGCGCCCGGCCATCCTGGTGCCGCTCGCGTTCTACCTGCTGACCCCGATGACGATCTCGTCGCTGTCGTGGTGGGCGGTGCTGATCGAGACGCTGCCGTTCCAGATCGCGCTGCCGATGGCGCTGAGCTCGCACATCCACTATGCGCGGACCGGCCGCTTCGGGCACGCGCTGGCCGCCGCGGCGTGGACGGCGGCCGGCATGGCCTTCTTCGTGAAGGCGCCGTTCATCCTGGTGCTCGCGCTCGCGCTGAGCGTGGGGTGGCTGCGCCGGCCCCGGCAGTGGCCGGCCTGGGTGCTGTACGCCGGGGTGGTCGCGGTCTACGCGGTGATCTTCTTCCGGCAGCTCTTCACCTCCGTGCAGCTCACGGACGACACCGTGCAGCCGAGCCTGCCGAGCCTGTCGGTCGCGGCCAGGTTCGCCTGGACGCTGCTGTGGGGCTCGCTGGTGCCCGGCACGTTCGGCGGGCCGTGGAAGTGGCTGCCCATCGGGGACGACTACGCCATCGCCGCCACGCCGCCCGCTCTCGCCTGGGCCGCGCTCGGGCTGGCCGTCGTGGCCGTGGCGGTGTCGATCCGCTACCGCAGGCGCGCCTGGCTGGCCTGGCTGGTCCTGCTCGGCTACGTGCTGCTCGCCGACGTGGTGCCGGTGCTGATCGGACGCATCGAGCAGCTCGGCCCCGACCTGGGCGGGTACGAGCTGCGCTACGTCTCCTCCACGTCCATGGTGCTGGCCCTGGTGATCGGCCTGGCGTTCATCCCGCTGCGGGACGAGGAGCGACCCTGGCTCCGCCCCGCGCCCCGGCTGAGGCTGGTGTGGGTGCCGCTGGCCGCCGCCGTCGCGGCGGGCTCGATCTGGTCGGTGACGGCCTACGGGCACCTGCCCCTCGGGCAGCACGTCAAGAGCTACGTGGAGACGGCACGGGTGGCGCTCAAGCGCACGCCGCCCGGCGCCGTCATCGTGGACGCGTACGTGCCGCCGAAGGTGGTCGTGGCCACGTTCTTCTACCGGTACGCGCTGACGTCCAAGGTGCTCGGCCCCATCGCCGCGCACCCCGTCACCTGGACCGGCCGGCTGAACGGGCCGGTCAGCGGCCCGCTCATGTTCGACGACCAGGGCCGCCTGCGCCCGGTGTCCATCGAGGGCGCCGTCGTCCCCGGGCGGTCCCCCTGCACGCGGGTGGGCCCCGCGGGGGTCCGCTTCCGCCTTCCCCTGTCCCTGCCCAAGGGCACGTGGACGGCCCAGATCGGCTACCTGAACCCGGTGGAGACCACGCTGTCCGTGCGGCTCGGCGGGGCCGAGACGCGGGTGCCCGCGGGCAAGGACCTGGGCTCGACGTACGCGGCCGTCGAGGGCGGCGGGACCGACCTGGTCCTGCGCACCCTGGACGGCCGGTCCGCCTGCGTCGGCGAGATCAGGGTCGGCATCCCCAGACCGGCCGTGAACGCCACCGCCGTCCCCCCGCAGCCCGTGGGGGGATGACGCTCACTTGCCGGGCTCGGGGTCCCTGGGCAGGCCCAGCATGCGCTCGCCGATGATGTTGAGCTGCACCTCCGTGGTGCCGCCGTAGATGGTCATCGCCCTGGTGGCGAGCACCGCGCGGTTCCAGTAGCCCGCGTCGCCGAGCTTCATGTCGGCCCCCACGACCGCCGCAGCACCCAGCAGGTCCACCGCCGTCTCGGAGACGTGCTGGGCGTGGGAGGTGGACAGCAGCTTGCGTACGGACGCGTCCGCGCCCGGCTCGGCCCCGGCGAGCTGCTTGAGCGTGACCCGCAGCGACAGCGCGTTGATCGAGTGGCCCTCGCAGACCACCGCGGCCACCTGCTGCGCCTCGGCCGGCGTCAGCTCGCGGCCGAGGCGGCCGATCAGGCCCAGCAGGTCGGGTACGGACGCGCCGGTGCCGCCGGAGCCGGACGACAGCGAGACGCGCTCGTTCGAGAGCGTGTTGCGGGCGACCTTCCAGCCGTCGCCGACCTCGCCCACGACCAGGTCGTCGGGGACGAAGACGTCGTCGAGGAAGACCTCGTTGAACAGGTTCTCGCCGGTCATCTCGGTCAGCGGCCGGACCGTGACGCCCGGGGCCTTCATGTCCACCAGGAAGTACGTGATGCCCTGGTGCTTGGAGCCCTCGCTGGAGTTGCGGGCGATGCAGATGCCCCACTCGGCCACGTGGGCGACGGAGGTCCAGATCTTCTGCCCGGTCAGCTTCCAGCCGCCCTCGACCTGCTCCGCCTTCATCTGCAGCGAGGCCAGGTCGGACCCGGCGCCGGGCTCGGAGAACAGCTGGCACCAGATCGTCTCGCCGCTGAGCGTCCTGGGCAGGAAGCGCTCCTGCTGCTCCCGGGTCCCGTACGCGGCGACGGACGGCACCACCCACGCGCCGATGATCATCGCGGGCAGCTTGACCTTGGCGGCCTTGAGCTCCTGGGCGATCAGCACCTGCTCCAGCGGCTTGGCGTCGCGGCCCCACGGCCGGGCCAGGTGCGGCATGACGAAGCCGCGGTCGGCCAGGGCCCGCTTCTGCTCCTTGCCCTCCAACCGGGCGATCTCCGCGATCTCGGCCCGGATCGACTCGCGCAGCTCCTCGGCGTCCTCGGGCAGGTCGATCTGCATCTCGCGGGCGACGCCCTCCAGGGCCAGCCCGGTCACCTTGGCCGCCCACTCCGACGAGGAGCCGAGCAGGGCGCGCAGGGTGAGCGCGCGGCGGTAGTAGAGGTGGGCGTCGTGCTCGAAGGTGTAGCCGATGCCGCCGAAGGTCTGGATGGCGTCCTTGGCGCACTGGACGGCGGCGTCGGGGGCCATCACGCCCGCGATGGCGGCGGCGTACTCCAGCTCCTTGCCGTCAGCCCTGGTGGCGTCCCAAACGGTCGCGCGGGCCTGCTCCAGCGCTACCAGCATGCGGGAGAGCTTGTGCTTGATGCCCTGGAACTGGCCGATCGGGCGGCCGAACTGCACGCGCACCTTGGCGTATTCGGCGGCGGCGGTGACGCACCACGAGGCCAGGCCCGCGGCCTCGGCGCCGAGCAGGATCGCGGCGAGGTTCAGCACGTCGGGGCGCTGGACGCCGCCCAGGATGCCCTCGGCGGGCACCACCAGCTCCGACAGCTCCACCTTGGCCACCGGCCTGGTCAGGTCCAGCGACTTGACCTCGGTGACGGTGACGGCGGAGGCGTCGACGAGGATCCACTCCTCGCCGTCGTCCGTGGCGACCGGCAGCACGAGCGCGTCGGCCAGCGAGCCGCCGAGCACGGGGTCGGCCGTGCCGGAGACGACCAGGGAGCCGTCCTCGGTGCGGGTGCCGGTCAGCGAGCCGGTCAGGGCGACGGCGCCGGTGAGGGTGCCGTCGGCGAACGACTCGAGGTGCTCGGGGCGCTTGGAGGCGTTGATCACGGCACTGGCCAGCACGGTCGGCAGGTAGGGACCCGGGGCCATGCGCTCGGCCAGCGCCTCGACGGCCACGGCCGTCTCCAGCAGCCCGTAGCCGGAGCCGCCGTACTCCTCGGGCACGTGCAGGCCGAGCAGCCCCTGCTCGGCGAGGCCCGCCCAGAACGGCGGACGCCCCTCCGTCCCGGCGCGCAGCAGCTCGGACGGGATGTTCCGCTCGGCCCAGCCGCTCACCGACTCACGGAGCGCCTCGTGCTCCTCGCTCAACCCGATCGCCATGCTCATCCTCCATGCCAGGTCCGACCCATACCTAGAACCATATTCTAGAGGATGCTTCTGGCCTAGAGCGGTCGAACCCGTTGGACGAGGGTGTTGATGTCCGCCCAGCGCTTCTTGTTCGGCTCGGGGATGGAGGCCAGGAGCATCGCGGGCTTGGTCTTGCCCACCTCGACGATCGTCACCATGGCCTGGGCGACCTGCTGCTTGCCGTTGAAGGTGTAGGTGACCTGGTAGCCGAGCGTCCAGCCCTTGCCGACCGGGACCTTCTGGGAGGCGGTCCAGGCGAGCGTGGCGCCCGCGGGGTACTGCGTGCGGAGCGACCAGCGGGCGGCCTGGGTGGCCAGCTCGCGGTAGTCGGCGTCCTTGGAGGGCTTCGTCGTGGGTGAGTCACCCGGGAACATGGCCGAGGCGACCACCGTGTGCGGGACGGCCACCTTGCCGATGCGCTGCGCGATGGAGAACGGCGGGAACGACTTGGCCTTCCACGGTGTGGCCAGCCTGGGGTAGCTGATCCCGGCGTTCTTGTCGCTGATGATGCCGGTGACCACGGCCGCGGTGCCCGCCAGGGTCGGGTACGCCTTGCTCTTCGGCACCGGCGGCAGCACGATCGGGCTCTCGGTGGGGGTCGGGGCGGCCGACGCCGAAGGGGCGCCGGAGCTCGGCACGGGGGCGACGGAGGCCACCTGCTCGGCCGACTTGTTGGTGGGCACGTCACCGGAGAAGACCACGAAGATCAGGAACACGGCGAGGACGGTGACAAGGATCGCACCGAGGAGATAGACGACCTTGATCGGAATGTCGCCGATGCCGCGCCTCGGCGGCTTGGGGATGGGCAGGGGCGGGGACGGGGGCGGATACAGCGGCTGCTGCTGCATCGGGGGCTGCGACAGCGGGCCGGGGAGCGGGCCGGGGCCGCCTCGCTGGGCAGGAGGCTGCGGGAGAGGCGCCTGCTGGGGAGGGGTCTGCTGCACCGGCGGGCCGCCCGCCGGAGGCCTGAGAGGGACGGACGGACCCGCCGCCGGCGGGCGGGGGATCTGGACCGTCTCCTCGGCAGGCAGGACGACCTTGCGGAACGGAGTGGTGGGTGAATCGTATGAAGGTCTCTTGTCGCCGACGTCCGCCATGGCCATGAGGTTACGTCACAAGAGAGCTGGATAATTCCTCCAATACCCCTGCAGAATCTAATTCTGTAAGGTCTGCGAACATGAGGGGTTTTTACGAGATCGCAGCCCATGACCCTGAACGTCCCGCGCTCCTCGGTGACACCGGCGCCACCTACGGTGAACTTCTCGCCCGGGTGAACCAGGTCTCCAACGGCCTGACGGCACGTGGAGTCGCCCCCGGCGACCGCGTCGTCACCGTGCTGAAGAACGGGCTCGACGCCCTCACCATGATGCTCGCGACGTACCAGACCGGCGCCTACCTCGTGCCCGTCAACTGGCATTTCACCGCCGAGGAGATCGACTACATCGTGGCCGACTGCGGGGCCGGGCTGGTGGTCTCGCCGGACGCCCGCTCGGTCGCCGAGCTCGCCGACGGGCAGCCCGCCACCGCGCCACCGCACCGGCGGGCCGGGTCCATGATGCTCTACACTTCCGGGACGACGGGACGACCCAAAGGGGTACGTCGGCGGCTGCTGGACCTGACGCCGGAGGAGCTGTACCCGATCCTCGTCCGCAAGAGCTGGCGCCACTTCGGGCTGCCGTTCGGCGGGGTGCACCTGGTGTGCTCGCAGCTCTACCACTCGGCGCCGTACGGGCAGGCCATGATGGCGCTGCAGTTCGGGCACGCGATCGTGGCGCCGGAGCGGTTCGAGGCCGTCGAGGCGCTGCGGCTGATCGAGCGGCATCGGGTGACGAACGCGTTCATGGTGCCCACGATGTTCCATCGGCTGCTGGGGGTGCCGGATCGGGAGTCGTACGACCTGTCGTCCCTCACCCACCTCTACCACGGGGCGGCCCCGTGCCCGCCGGCCACCAAGCAGGCGATGATCGACTGGCTCGGGCCCGTGCTGTGGGAGTACTACGGGTCCACCGAGGCGGCCGTGGCGACCATGGTGTCCTCGCAGGAGTGGCTGGCCAGGCCGGGCACGGTCGGCAGGGCGCTGGACGGGATGTCGTTCACGATCGTCGGGGAGGACGGCCAGGAGGTGGGGCCGGGCTCGCCGGGGCTGGTCTACATCGGCGGGATCAACCGGTTCGAGTACCACCGCGACCCGGACAAGACGGCGGCGGCGATGCGCGGCCAGGCGTACACGCCCGGGGACATCGGCTACCTCGACGACGACGGCTATCTGTTCCTGCTGGACCGGCGGACCGACCTGATCATCTCCGGCGGGGTCAACATCTACCCGGCCGAGATCGAGGCGGCGCTGCTCGAACACCCCGCCGTGGCGGACGTGGCCGTGATCGGCGTACCGGACCCGGAGTGGGGATACCAGGTGGTCGCGCTCGTGCAGCCGGCGGCCGGCGCGGTGGCCGGGGACGAGCTCACGGCGGAGCTGCTGCGGCACTGCGCGCCCCGGCTGGCCAGGCTCAAGCATCCCCGGCTGATCGAGTACCGGGAGTCGCTGCCGCGCACGCCGACCGGCAAGCTGAGCAGGCACAACGTGCGGGAAGCGTATCTTTCGGGCTGAGCTGGGAACAGTCCTCCCATGAGGAGGATCGCCGCGGGACTGGCCACCGCTTTCGTGCTGCTGCTCGCGGGCTGCGCTCCTCCCCCCACGTCCAGCGCGACGCCGTCGACCGCGACCCCGCACAGCTCGCCGACGGCCTCTCCCTCACCACCGTCGCTGCACTCGCTGGAGTCGGCGTACGAGGACGTCATCGCCGACGTCCTGCCGTCCATCGTCCAGATCACCACCAAGGTCGGGCTCGGGTCCGGCATCGTGCTCGACACCGCGGGACACATCATCACCAACGCTCACGTCGTCGGCCAGGCCGGCAAGATGGAGGTCACGATCGCCACCGGCGGCCCGCCGCGCTCGGCCAAACTGGTCAGGTCCTTCAATGCGGGGGACCTGGCGGTGATCAAGGTGGACAACCCGAACGGGCTGCGGCCCGCGCGGTTCGGGGACTCGTCCAAGCTGCGGGTCGGGCAGATCGTGCTCGCCATGGGCAACCCGCTGGGCCTGTCGGGCAGCGTGACGAACGGGATCGTCTCGGCTCTCGGCCGTACCGTCTCCGAGCCTCAGGAGGCGGGCTCCCCCGGGGCCACGATCGCCGGCGCCATCCAGACCTCGGCCGCCATCAACCCGGGCAACAGCGGCGGAGCACTTGTGGACCTGTCGGGCAACGTGATCGGCATCCCCACGCTCGCGGCCACCGACCCCGAACTGGGCGGGGGCGCCGCGCCGGGCATCGGGTTCGCGATCCCGAGCAACACCGCCAGGGACATCGCCACCCAGATCGTCAGGTACGGCAAGGTCACCAACAGCCACCGGGCCGCGCTCGGCATCCAGGGCAGCACGGTGATCAGCACGGACGGGCAGGAGATCGGCGTGGGCGTCATCCGGGTCGAGCCGGGCAGCGGGGCGGACAAGGCGGGGATCGCGGCCGGTGACGTGATCGTCTCGATCAACGGCAGGAACACGCCGACGATGGCGTCCCTCGCGGAGGCCCTCGCCACCCTCAGGCCCGGCGACCAGGCCAAGGTCGGGGTGCAACACTCCGACGGCACCACGAGCACGGTCACCGTCACCCTGGGCCAACTCCGAACCGACTGACACCCCACCCACGGCACGCGTGCGGGGAGCGCCGCCACCCCTCCCGAAGGACCCCGGCCGAAGTACGGCGCGTCAAAGGGGCCCGCAGGGTCACTGCTTGGCGGTGAAGACGATCTCGACCCGCCGATTCTGCGCCCGGTTCTTCTCGACCGGCTTCCCGCCCACCACGTTGGGCCGCCGCGGCCGGCTCTCGCCGTACCCCCGCGCCTCCAGACTCGCCCCCGCCCCCGTGAGCAGCCCGCGCATGGCCGTCTCCACGGCCTGCGCCCGCCGCCGCGACAGCGCGAGGTTGTACGAGTCGCTCCCCTGATCGTCCGTGTGCCCCTCGATCCTGACCGCCCCGCCCGCCCCGTCGGCGTTCACCTTCGCGGCCACCTCCCGCAGCCGCTGCCTCGCCTTCGCGGTCAGCTGCCACTTGTCCAGCGCGAACAGCACGTCGCTGGTGAGCGAGACCGTCACCTGGCGCCCCTGCTTGGTCTCGGTCTCGGTGCCGTCCAGCGACTCGACCTCGCCGATGATGTCCTCGACGGGCAGCACCAGGTCCTCCACCGCCCCCACGGCGTCGGACGGCGCGCCGGGCGCCGGGGTGGGCGACAGGACGAGGGCCAGGGCGACGCTAAGAGATCGGAACATCGGTGAGCACGCCGATCATGGGCATCTCAATGTTGATCTTCGTGACGTCCGCCGGAGGCGCCGCGAAGACCGCGTACAGCGTGGACGTCTGCCCCTTCTCCAGGAACTGGCCCTGGGTGCCGGAGCAGACGCACTTCGCGTCCTGGCCGGTGCCGTTGCGGGCCACGCGGTAGCGCTTGGCGTTCACCGGGTCGATGAGGGAGACGGCCGACACCGTGAAGTCGAGCGTGGCCGTACCCAGACCGTTGTGGACGTTGACCTTGCCGTCGAGCGCGGTGATCGACCAGTTGAGGCTGAGCGTCCTGCCCTGGCGCTTGAGCCCGAGGATGTCGGCGCGGGCCTTGCCGTGCTGCCCGCCAGCGGACACGTCGGCCTCGCGGCTGGCGATCGCCCTGGTCTCCTGCGCAGGCGCCTCTGTCGCCTCGGCCGTGGCCGGGGGTTCGGTGGTGGTTTCCGCGACGGTCTGGGGCTGCTTCTCCTCGCCGCCACCGCCGGCCTGCCGCCCCGGGAGCGCACCGCAACCGGCCAGCGCGACGGCCGCGACAGCCAGCGCGATCGTCTTTCGCATTCTGAGATCACCTTCGTTGTCGGGGATGTGGCCCTCACCGTAGGGAGGCGGCGTTCAGGATCCGCATAGTCCGCTATATCCGCGGGCCACGCCGCCTACGGGCCTCCTGCGCGAGCCGGTCGGCCTCGGCTCTGCCCTGCTCGTCACTGAGGCGGTCAAACTCTCCCATAGCACGCGTAAGCGCCTCAACCGCTCCGTCAATGTCGTCGAGGTCCAGCGCGGCCCGGGCGAGCGCCATCAGGGCCTGCGCGGCGCCCCGCCGGTCCCCGTAGGCGACGAACGTCTCCAGCGCTTCCCTCGCGGAGCCGGCCGCGGCCCCTGGCGTGCCTTCCGCCCTGGCGATCTCGGCCAGTACGAGCAGCGCCCCCGCCTCGGGCAGCCGGTCGCCCAGGCGGCGGTTGATCCGCAGCCGCCGTTCCACGCACCCGCGGGCCTCGGCGAGCCTGCCCCCGCCCAGGTGCAGCCTGCCCAGGTCCAGCAGCGCCTCCGCCTCGCCACGCGGGTCGCCGAGGTCCTGGTACGCGCTCAGGCTGTCGTTGAGCCGGCCCTCGTCCCGGCGCAACGCGCCCAGCGCCCGTAAGGCATCGGCCCGCCCGCGCCGGTCGCCCGCCTCCTCGAAGACCCGCAGGGCCCGTACGAACGCCTGCTCGGCCTCCGCCGGACGGGCCTGGACCAGCCCGAGCCGGAGCGTGACCCTGGCCAGCTCCAGCCCTTCCACCAGCGGCTGGGCCGCCCGCAGCGCCGCGGCCGCCGACTCCGTGCGCCCTTCGGCCCGGTGCAGGTCGGCCAGGCCGCGCAGCAGGAGCGCCTCGCCGTGCCGGTGGCCCGCCGCCCTGGCCGCGTCCAGCCCGGTCGCCGTGGTGGCGTGCCAGTCGTCGTGGTGCGCGCCCAGCTCGAACAGCGGGGTGAGGTAGAAGGCCAGCCGCCAGGCGGCCTCGTGCAGGCCCACCCGGGAGAAGTCCCCGACGGTCGCCACCAGGAAGCGGCGCTCGGCGCTCAGCCAGCGCGCCTCGTGCCGCAGCCATCCGGTCTCCAGCCGCTCTGCGCCGGGCAGGTGGACCTCGGTGCGGCCGGTGCCGGGCTCGGCGGGCAGGAGGGAGGCTCTGGCCTGCCGGGTCCGTTCGAGGATCGCGCCGGCGATGACAGCCAGCACGCGTTCCGGGCCGCCTTCCTCCCCGGCGAGGCGTTCGGCGGCGTAGAGCCTGGTCAGGTCGTGCCAGCCGTAGCGCTCCTGACCTGCCTCGTCCAGGCCGCGCGACTGCAGCAGCCCGGCCTCCGCCAGCGGCTCCAGGTCCGTGCCGAACACCCACGACGCGAAGTCGGGCGCCGACAGCGCGCCGAGCCCGCGCAGCAGCCGCCGTTCCGGGTCGGCCAGGCCCCGGTAGCCGAGCGCGAGGCTGCCCCGCACGGCGAGGTCGCCCGCGCTGAGCTCGTCGAGCCTGCGCCGCTCGTCCCCCAGGCGGCCCGCCAGGTGGTCGAGCGTCCAACCCGGCTTCCTGGCCAGCCGGGAGCCGGCGATGCGCAGGGCCAGGGGCAGGTGGCCGCAGAGCCGTACGATGCGCAGGGCGGCCTCGGGCTCGGCCCGCACCCGTTCGTGCCCGGCCACCTCGCCGAGCATCGCCACCGCCTCGTCCCCGTCGAGCACCCCCATCTCGTACGCCCGCGCCGCCTCCAGCCCGGCCAGCGGCGACCGGCTCGTCACCAGGGTGAGGCTGCCGGGCCCGGTCGGCAGCAACGGGCGCACCTGGGCCTCGTCGGCGGCGTCGTCCAGCACGACGAGCAGCCGCTTGCGGGCCGTCATGCTCCGGTAGAGCCGCACCCGCTCGTCCGGCGCCGGCGGGACCGCGCCGTCCGGGCAGCCCAGCGAACGCAGCAGGTCCTCCAGCACGGCGCCGGGCGGGCGGGCGCCCAGCGAGGCGTAGAGCCGGCCGTCCGGGCGTTCGAGGCCGGTGGCGGCGTGCACCGCGACGGCCGACTTCCCGCAACCGGGCGGGCCGTGCAGGACGAGGTGCACGGGGGCCGACGCGTGCTCGCGAGCCGTCCGGACGATCCAATCGAGTACGGGCGATCGGCCGACAAAATCGGAAATGTCGGGTGGCAGCTCGTCGACCGGGCCGCGGTCGCCACCGGCCGGCGCCGCGGGGCGGTCCTCGCCGGCCAGGACCCGCCGGTGAGCGTCGGCCAGCTCGGCGCCCGGCTCCAGGCCCAGCTCGTCCACCAGCGTCCGGCGCGCGTCCTGGTAGGCCCCGAGCGCCTCCGACCTGCGTCCCGCCTGGTGGAGGGCTTCGATGAGACGCACCCAGGCACGTTCGCGCAGCGGATGCGCCCCGACCAGCGCCCGCAGCTCCCCGATCACCTCCGCGCCCCGGCCCAGCCGCAGGTCCAGCTCCACCCGCTCCTCCAGCGCGGTCAGGCGCAGCTCCTCCAGCGGTACGGCGTGCGTCCGGCGCAACAGGGACGACTCGACGTCGGCCAGCGCCTGCCCCCGCCACAGTCCCAAGGCCGCCCTGAAGCCGTCGGCCGCCTCCGCCACCCGGCCCGCCGCCCGGGCCTGCCGCGCCCCGCCGACCAGCCGCTCGAACCGGTGGCAGTCGACGTCGTCCCGCTCGACGTCGATCAGGTAGCCGCCCGGCACCGTACGGATGCCGTCCACGAGCTTGCGCAGCGCGCTGACGTACACCCGGAGCACCGACCCCGCCGAGGCCGGCGGCCGGTCGTCCCACACCACGGACATCAGCCGCTCGACCGGCACCGTCTCACGGGCCGACAGCAGCAGCGCGGCCAGCAACGTGCGGTGCTTGGCCGGTCCCGGCACCTGACCGGACTCGATCCGCAACGGACCGAGCACGCCGAAGCGCACGCTCACGCACCTCTCAGCATCACGTGCCCGCCGGCCTGAGCGCGAAGGAGTCGAAGCGGACGCGTGCGGACCCGGTGGCGCCGGAGGCGGCGTGGACGCCGGACTCGCCGGGGCCGTAGGGCGCGTCGGAGTCGGTCGCCTGCGCGACCAGGCGTTCGTTCAGCCACATGCGCAGCGTCACCTTGCCCCCGCTCTCGCCGCACTCCGCAACGACGCGGTTGACGGTCGCGCCCTGCGCGTCCGCCGGGCCGTACAGGGTCGTGCCCCGGGTGCCCGTGCGGCGCTTGACGATCGTGACCTTGCCCGAGCCGCTCACCCCGAACTCGTAACGATCGCCGGAGCGCGCCGAGCCGTGGCACCACACACCGTACTCCCCGCTCCCCTCCTCAAGGGTGGCCTTCGCGCTGACGACCACGTCGCCCTCCGGCTCCTGCCTGGGGGCCGACTTCCACAGCCGCCAGCCCGGCTTGACGGTCAGCTCGTAGCCGGAGCCCGCCTGCCGCGCGCTCCCGCCCTCCGACGCGCCGATCGCCCAGGAGTCGCCGAAGTCGGCCTCGTACGGCCAGCTCTCCTGCGACAGCGCTGGGACGGTCACGGCGGCGGCGACGACGGCGAGCACGAGCCCGGCGGCCCCCGCGACCCACGGCCACCGCCTCCGCTTCGTCCCAGACACAGACGCAGACACAGGCGCAGACACAGGCGGAGCGGGCGGCATCGCGGGCGGGGGCGGCATACCGGACGCGGGTCGCAGGTCGGGTCCGGGCCGCACGTCGGGTCCGGGCCGCACGTCGGCTGTCGTGGTGCCCGTCCAGGTGCGCTCGACCCTTTCGGTGGCCGTGGCCAGGCGGGTGCCGCCGACCAGGTCCGCCAGCAACCGCTGGGCCGTCGGCCGCAGGCGCGGGTCCTTGGCCAGCGCCCGCTCCACGACCTGCCTGATCCCCTCGTCGAGCCCGTCCAGCCTGGGCCCCTCCTGCGTGATCCGGTACAGCACCTCCGCGGGCGCCCCGCCCCCGAACGGCAGCCGCCCCGTCCCCGCGAACGCGATCACCCCGCCCCACGCGAACACGTCGGCCGCGGGCGTCAGCGGCTCCCCGCGCACCTGCTCGGGCGCCATGAACGCGGGCGTCCCGAGTATCGCCTGGCTGACCAGGCTGTCGTGCTCCACGAGCTGGGCGATGCCGAAGTCGATCACCCGGGGCCCGAGCGGCGAGAGGAGCACGTTCGACGGCTTGAGGTCGCGGTGGATCACCCCGGCCCCGTGGATGGCGCTCAGCGCGGTGGCGATGCCCACCGCGAGCGCCTCCAGGTTCCCGCCGGACAGCGGCCCCTGCTCGTTCACGGCCTGCGCCAGGTCGGGCCCCTTGACGTATTCGGTGACGAGGTAGGCGATATCGCCGTCGATCCCCGCGTCCAGCACGGGCGCGGTGCAGAACCTGGCCACCCGGCGGGCCGCCGCGACCTCCCGCTCGAAGCGCCGCCTGAACGCCGGATCGCGGGCCAGCGCCGGATGGATGACCTTGAGCGCCGCCAGGCCGCCGGTGGGTGTCGAGGCGAGATGCACCTCGCCCATGCCGCCGCGCCCGAGCAGGCGCCGCAGCGTGTACCCGCCAATGACCTCGTTCATCGCAGACAGACTAGCCAGCTCCCGACATTTCCCTGGATCGGGTCACCCGGCCGCCTGGGTCAGCCGGTAACGCGACGGCGGGATCCCGTACCGGTCGACGAACGCCTGCCGCAGCGTCTCCGCCGTCCCGAAGCCGCACCGCACGGCCACGGACGCCATCGGCAGCGACGTGGACGCCAGCAGGTGCGCGGCGGCCTCGGTGCGGGCCTGCCGGACATATCGCCCGGGCGTCAGCTGCAGGTGCTGGAGGAAGAGCCGGGTGAGGTGCCGCTCGCTCACCCCCGCCTCGTTCGCCAGCGCGGCCGTGGTGAGGTCCTCGCGCAGGTGCGCGGCGATGTACTCGATGGTCCGCCTGACCAGGTTGTTCGCGGGGACGGGCGCGCTGACGAACATGCTCATCTGCGCCTGGTCGCCGGGCCGCTGCAGGTAGGTGACCAGGTTGCGGGCCACCGTGCGGGCCAGCTCGGGGCCGTTGTCCTCCGCCACGAAGGCGAGCGTGAGGTCGAGGGCGGCGGTGACGCCGGCGGACGTGGCGACGTTGCCGTCGCGGATGAAGATCGGGTCGGCGTCCACGGCCACCGCGGGATGCCGGGCTGCCAGGTCGTGCGCCAGCTGCCAGTGCGTGGTGGCGCGCCGCCCGTCGAGCAGCCCCGCGGCGGCGAGCACGTACGCGCCCGTGCAGACGGAGGCGACGCGGCGGCTCTCGCGGGCCAGCCTGCGGACGTGGCCGACGATCAGCGGGCTGGCGGCGGCGTCGTCGTGGCCGACCCCGCCGGACACCACCAGCGTGTCGAGCGGCCCGTGGATCCGCTCCAGCGCCAGCTGGGCCTGGACGGTCAGCCCGGTGCCGCAGGTGACGGGGTGCCCGCCCGGCGTGGCCACGCGTACCTCGTAGCAGGGCGCCGCGCCGTGCCAGTTGGCCTCCTCCAGCGTCGAGGTGACGCAGGCGACGTCGAGTAACCCCACCGCCTCGTACGCCACGACGACGACCCGTCGTACCTCCATGGCCATGACTGTAGGGCCGAAGGACAGAGAGCCCAAGTTTCCGGACCTCCCCGGCCCACCTCCCTTGGCACGCGGTGGCCCTCCGGCAACAGTCGTGGCATGACAACGACAAACACCGGCACCGGCCGCCGCTGGGGCAGGTTCGCCCTTCACTACGTCGAGATGATCGTCGCCATGTTCGTCGGCATGTTCGTCGGCATGCTGGCCCTCGGCATGCTGCAGTCCGCCGTGGGGATCGGCTTCTCCCACGAGCAGCAGCCCGAGCTCGCGTACCTGGTCATGGCGGTCGACATGTCGATCGGCATGGCCACGTGGATGCGGATCCGCGGGCACGGCTGGGCCTCGACGCTGGAGATGTGCGCCGCGATGTTCGTCCCGGTGGTGCCGCTGTTCCCCTTGCTCTGGCTGGGCGCCATCGACGCCGGGACGATGATGACGGCGGCGCACGTGGCGATGCTCCCGCTCATGCTGGCGGCGATGCTGCGCCGGCTCGACGAGTACGCCGGCTGCGCTCACTGAGCGCCTTGCGGTAGCCGTCCAGGACGTCCTGCCGCAGCAGGTGCCCGAACCCGGCCCGCTCCAGCCGCAGCCCCAGCTCGGCGGCGCTCACCCGCAGGCTCTCCGCGGCGGCGGGCAGGCTCCAGTCGTGCTCGGCCAGCGTGCTCAGCAGGTGGCCACGCCTGACCTGCGCCTCCGACAGCCTGAACGTCTTCAGGTAGGCCGTCCGCCCGTCCGCGTCGTTGATCATCTCGCCGATGTGGTTCTCGCTCTTCCGCTCGAACGCGGGCAGGAACCGGCTCAGCGTGAACCCGCCCATCCGGTAGACCTCCTCCACCCGCGCGGGGGCGCGGAGGAGGCCCGCTGCCATCACCGAGTCGTGGAAGCCGGCCCAGTCCCGCTCGGCGCGTACGGCCTCGGCCCGCAGGTCGGCCAGCGAGGCGACCGCGCTCTCGTCGATCATCGCGGGAAAGTCCCTGGCGGGGTAGAACAGGGCATAGTCGTGGATCAGCTCGCCGTACATGTCGCGGACCAGCGTCGGGTGCAGTGCCCGGTAGTCCTCCGGGTGCGGCACCACGAAAGCGCTGGCCAGCGTGTCACCGGCGTACAGCAGCAGCCCGCACTGCCCGGGGTAGATCTCGAAGATCTTGAGCGCGTCCTCCAGCCCGCGCACCTCCGCCCCGGCGTAGGCCTCCTCGGAGCGGGGGGACAGCCCGTGGACGAGCGCCTGCCGCGACCACTCCTCCCACGCGACCACGGGGCCGCCGAAGTGCAGCGCGAGGTATCCCTCCACGGCCAGGTGCAGCGGCAGGAACCGGAGCCGGTTCTTGTCCACCCGCCGGGCCATCCTGCGCCTGGTCCTGATGCACATGTGGCGCAGCGGCTGCCCGAGCTGCGTGCCGTAGGCCGCCGCCGGGGTCCCGTCGCCGGTCCACGACGCGACGAAGGCGTGCGGGATGTACGCCGTGTAGAGGGTCTTGTCCGGCAGGTGGACCATGGACAGCTCGTCGCCGTACACCTTGGCGTGCAGCCGCAGGTCCTCGACGGGCTCGCGGCGCACGAGCGGCACCAGCCGCAGCCCTCCCCAGGTCTGCGCGGGCCGCGTGTCCAGCCCCGTGAGATCCATCATCGCCGTGCCGCCCGATCTTCCAGGTACGTCCTCAGCTCCCCGAGCCCGGTGCGCCCCTCCGCGAACCGGGCCAGCTCCACCAGCGCGGGCAGGTCCTCGGCGTCGCGGATGCCGGCCGTCGGCACCATGGGCGACAGCCGCCGCACGTCGAACCGGTCGGCGTCGTAGACCGGGTTGACGTGCACGATGCCCACCTCGCCTCCGGGATCGAGCTTGCGCCGCCACACGCGCAGCACCTCGCCCGCCAGCCCCGGCGGCGCGTTGTCCCAGCCGTCGGAGACGATGACGAGCAGGCCGGGCCGGTGTTCGAGCGCGTCGAGGATCCGCTGCCCCAGCGGCGTCGGCCCGTACGGCCGCACCTGGAGCGGGTCGGTCCGGCGCGACAGCCACAGGCCGCGGTAGTCGCCGGCCAGGGCCTCCAGCAGGTAGTGGCAGGCCAGCGCGACCGCCAGCGGCCGGCGGCGCTTCACCGGCGAGCCGAACGAGGAGAAGCTGTCGTCCAGCACCGCCGCGACGCTCCCCCACGTGCCCGCCCGCGCACCGGCCACACGGGCCGCCGCCGCCCGCAGCGCGCCCACCAGCTCGGCGCGACGGCTCGCGCGCACGTCGGCACGCAGCGACAGAATGTACGAGGCCAGCCTGACCAGCGGCATCGCGGCCAGATCCGCCTCGGTGTCCACCTTGTCCCGGCTCGCGGACTCCGTCAGCCGCAGGCGCTCCAGCCTGGTCAGCCGGGGCGCGATGCGCTCCAGGAAGATCTCCCTGCCGATGCCGTGGCGGGCGGCGAAACCCTCGGCGACCGTGTACGGGAGGTCGTACAGGGCGCTCTTGTCGAAGTGCGCGCGGCGCCACGCCTCCAGGACGGGCGTCTCGTAGCGGGCCCGGCTGAACGGCGCGAACAGGAAGTCGCCCAGCTCGCCCGGCAGTCGCAGGTGGGCGTGGCGCACCGCCGACTTCACCTGCGCGCGGTACTTGACCGCGTCGAAGGCCAGGTCGGGGCGGCCGGTGAGCCAGTCGCGGACGACGGCCCTGGTGCGCCGGTTGTTGACGCCGTCGCGGCGCAGGCGCCGGAAGAGCCGGTAGACCCTCGGCGGGCTCATCCGTTCCAGCCGCCAGGCGATCAGCCGGCCGTCGCCCGCGCGCCCGCTCAGCAGGTTGGCGATGATCAGGGCGGCGTTGTGGTCGTTGATGTCGAGCGCCAGCGCGGCGGCGTACAGGTCGGGATAGTTGCCCTGGACGTAGCGGTGCAGGAAGTCGAGGGAGAGCCGCTGCTCGCCGGCCGTGCCGTGGAACTCGCGCTGGCCGGTGGAGGTGATGGCCGCGTTCGCGAAGATCAGGACGTCCTCGCACTCGATCAGGTCGGCGTAGGTCTCCATGGGCTCCCCCGGGGGTCGGCGGACTGGCCGGGGAATGGGGGCACGAGCTGCGAAGCATCGCTGTACAGGCGGGTTCCGGAAGTCGTACCTGAGTCCCGCGGCCAGTCTGGTCCGGACCTTACCGGGCCTTTCGCACCGATGCGACGGTATTTACCGGGCCTCGGTGCCCGCCGAGCGGGCCTTGATCTCGCCGAGCGTGGTGTGGTTCTCCCGGATGACGGAGATCAGCACGTACGAGACCAGCATCAGCCCGAGACAGAGCGCGTCGGCGGCCCACCAGGGGATCTCGGCGAGCAGCAGATAGCCGTCGCCGTCGCTCAGCGACCTGATCACCGCCGTGACCACGGCCACCACCAGGGTGACCAGCAGCCAGCTTCGCAGGCGCGGCAGATTCCCCTTGTTCCACAGCCGGATCCGCCAGCCCATGAAGACGGCGAGCACGCCGAGCAGGGCGCAGAACCCGATCAGCCACCAGGGCAGCGCGAAGGCGGTCTGGTCGGCGATCTGCCGCTGCGTGGTACGCAGCTCCGTCTCGGCCTTCCGCTTGGCCTCCACGGCCGCGTCGAGCTGCTTCTTCAGCTGGGCGACGCTCCTCTCCTGGCGCGGGGGAGTCGCGGGGGTGTCCGTCGGGAGCATCCGCGCCACGACGGTCAGCATGATCGCGACGAACGACAGCGCCAGGACGATGGCCATGAACAGGTCGATGAAGCGCAGATCGAGCGGCGGGGCGAACGATCGGGCGGGCCGCCGCCTCACGGCTCCCTCACCAGCGTGTACTTCTGCGGGCGGCTCTCGGCCGCGCTCAGCCGCTCCACCGCCGTACGCAGCGCGTCCAGGCCCTTGACGAGCTCCTCGGTCCGGCCCCTGGACTGGGCCAGCTCCTGGGTGAGCCCGTGCATGGCGGGGGCCGCCTGCTTGGCGGGCAGCCGCGCGATGTAGATCAGGAACACCTCGTCGGCGGCCACCACGTTGGCCCGCTCGCCCCGCTCGACCAGGGCCATCGCGCTGAACGACAGCACGCTCAGGAACAGCGCGATCAGCGTGACGCCGAACGCGGAGGCCAGCTCGGGCAGCACGTGCTGCTTGAGCGCGGCGATCAGCACCCCTGGGTCGCCCTCGCGGTCCAGGGCGTTCGAGAACGAGTTGACCATCGCGCCCATCGTCAGCGCGGTGCCGATGAACCCGAAGACCGGCAGCGCCCAGATGAGCGCGTGGTCGAGATGGTGCTTGTTGGCCATCTCGCTCTCGTCCAGCGCGGACCGCGCGCTCAGCACCGCCTCGCAGTCGTTCCCTGCCTCGGCCGCCTCCCTGAACAGCTTGAGCCGCCGCGCCACCAGCGTGTCGTCGGTCGGCTTCACCGCCTGGACGTTCGACACGGCCCGAGCCGTCGCGGCGTTCTCACGCCGGATGTCCGGAACGGCCCTGACGATCCTGAGCACCGCGGTCAGGAACACCGCGATGATCAGCGTGACCACAAGCTCCGCTGCCACGGGGGCCGTGGTCGCGCCCACGGACACCAGCAGAGCCTCCACCATTCCGGCCGCCATCAGCAGCGCGGAGAACACCACACCCACCACAGGCGCGAACACCGAGTGACGCCAGCCGTACCTTGACACCCTTTACCCTCACTCCGGCACGCAAAATGTCAGAGACCCACCTAAGCACATGTAAAACACGCGTTGGTTACGGTCTGCGGTGTCAGCGGTACCAAATGTTGTCAGCGACGGTGAGCGCCGGCGCTCCGCGGGCGCCTTCTCACAACCAGAACCACCGGACCTCCGACGTGCGCCGCCGCTCGTCCAGCCACGCCTGGAACGCCGCGTCCCGCGCCGCCTCCAGCACCTCGGGAGCCTCGGGATCGGGCGGGACGACCTCGTGGACGACCCCCGCCAGATGGCCGCCGTCGTACGGAACGGGCCCGGCCGAGGCCTGTTCGGGCAGCGCCCGCAGGGGCTCGGGCAGCTCCGGGGTGAGCGCGACGGCGGCCTGCAACCGCATCCCGCGCCGTCCGGATGCCGGGCTCCCGGGCAGCGCGGCCATCGCCCGCGCGTGGAAACCCGGCACCGGCCCGTCCAGCAGGGCGCCCAGCTCATCGGCGTCCGGCCCGATCACCCACACCGCATGCCGCACCGTGAACTCCTCCGGGTGCTCGGCCAGACGGCGACGGGCCGGCTCACCGGCGAAGCGCTCGCGGACGCGGGCGATCAGGCCCTGCGTTCTGACGTGGCTCCAGAAGGCGTCCTCCGACATGCCCGTCTCGGCCAGCCACCGCAGGGTCTGCGCACGACCGGTGAGCCCGCGCCGTCGCCGGAACTCGTCGGCGGCCCGCCGCGCCTCCTCCGGAGTCACCGGCCGCATGTCGTTCTCCAGCTCGCTGAGCAGGATCCGGTGGTCCACCAGCCGCTCGTGCAGCTGCCGGTCCCGGGCGCCGAGCGCGCGGATCGTGGACAGCGCGGCCGCCACCGGCAGCCCCTTGCCGTCGACGCTGAGGACGCACGACGCCGCCCAATGGGTGGAGTGGTCCACCAGCCAGGGAATGCCGTCGTCCACCTCGGCCGACAGCGCGACGGTGCCTCCCTCGGGGTGCTCCAGGAGCAGGTCGTAGCCCGCCCTGGTGGTGCCCGGCGGCTCGTCGACCGCGAGCTGGACACGCAGGTGCGGCCGCTTCGCGCCCCAGTCCCCGACGCGCCGCCGGGCGTCGCCCACCTCCTCCTGGGAGGTCGGGAGGTCGCGCAGCAGCACGACCGCGTCGAAGAGATCCATGGCGAACGAATCAGCGGACATCGGCGGCTTCCTCGATGCGGGGACGGGCGGTGGCGGTGGCGTCGGCGAGCCAGTCGGCGATGGCGTCGCTGATGGGCAGGCCGGTGAGCATCTCGACGAAGGCCCATTGGCCGTTGACGTTGAGCTCCAGGAAGACGTACCGGCCGTCCGGGGTCACGATGAAGTCCAGGGCGGCGAAGCTCAGGCCGAGCCCCGCGACCAGGCGTACGCAGCCGTCGGCGACGTTCCGCGGCAGGTCGTAGGCGGAATAGCGGGTCTTGGGATCCTCGAGGTGCCGCCAGTCGACCTCGGTCATCCGTGACGCCTGGGAGTCGATGCTCGCGGCGAACACCCGCTCGCCGACGACCGTCACCCGCAGCTCGTAGGCTTTGGGCACGTTGGGCTGCAGCATCGCGGGCCCGTACCGCAGGCGGTGCCGCCCGGCGAGCCGCCGCCTCGGCACCACCGTCGTGAAGAGGTGACGGTCCTCGCCGTCCACGAAGAACGGCCGGTAGTCGAGCGTCTTGGTGATGACCCGGCCGCCGGCCCGGTTCCACAGCTGCGCCAGCGCCTCCGGATCGTTCGTCACGACGGTGTCGGCCACGGTGAACCCCAGCTCGGTGGCCCGGTACAGGTGCAGGAGCTTGTTGTCCACCGCTACGACGTGCGGCGGCGGTGCCGGCATCCACCGCGCCCCTGCCATCAGGCCGTACGCGCCCGCGAGCGCGATCCTGGCCACGTGCTCGGCGAACGCCCGCTGCGACGGCTCTCGCACGGCGGGTGCGGCCACCTTGCCGGGGCGGCGGTCCCAGACCGCGGTGACCTTCGACAGGTCGTACGTCTCGCCCTGAAACGTCAGCGTCTGCCGCCACCGGCCGTCGAGAAAGGCGGTGGTGAGGGTGGAGGATCCGGGGTACTCGGCCTCGTCCCACCACAGCAGCGGCACGCCGCGCTCCTCCAGCTTCGGGCGCACGGTGTGCACCGAGTCGTCGCGCGGGCTGCTGATGATCAATAACACGGTCGGATGCTCCTTCAGCCGTTCACGCGGCGGGGAGCCGGCACCCGGTGATTGCCGGCTCCCCGCCGCAACCATCAGCGATTCACGCAGTCGGCGCTCGGGTTGCCCCACGTGGAGCTGCAGGTGTAGCCCGAGCCGGGCTTCATGTCCGCCATGGGCATGCCCGCGACGACCTCGAGCTCCTCACCGACGAGTTCGGAGACCCCGGCGGGCAGATCCTCGATCTTGAGCAGGTTGCTCATCAAACATCCCATCTGGTTACAGAAGGCCGCGATCTACGGCCCGGTGCAGGAGCTTGGCGCCCGCACCTTGGGAATGGCCTGGGACCACTTGTACCGGCAGCCCCGGCACCCGCGACGCCCGTCTCCAAGCGGCATCAAGCGTCCTACCAAAAGCCCCTTGAGCCTCTTTGGGCCCTGCGCGCCCCTGAACCCCCTGCTCACACCTCGGGTCCAGGGGCCTGTGGCGCCCTTGCCGCCTTGAGAACCTTGAGGCCCCTGAGGACGTTGGGGCCCCTGAACGCAAAAAACCGCCCCTGCCTGCCGAGGTCTCGGCAGATCAGAGGCGGTCTGATGGTGTGGAGGTGGCGGGAATCGAACCCGCGTCCTTCAACCCCAAGTCAGGGCTTCTCCGGGCGCAGCCTGCTGTGCTTTTCTCGGCCCCGGCGATCACGCAGGCGAGTCGCCGACGGGCCCAGCCACTGTTTGATTTCCCGCTCTCCCCCGTGGCCGGGTCGAGCGGTTGAGCCTTCTAACGATGCCAGACACCGGGCCGAAGGCACTCCCGGGCTGACAGTGGTTTCGCTACTTAGGCAGCGAGGCCCAGGGAATCCTGGGCAGCCACAGTGCGCTTAGAATTGGCACTTGTTGTTTGCGGTCACAGGATTAACGAGGTTATGTCCGCAGTCCTCGGCCCGCTTCACCTGGCTTGCAAAGTCGAAGTCGAAGCCAGTCACCCCCTGTGCAGTTGTCAACACACCTCCGAAGAGGTGAGCAACAAGAATCTACAGGGAACAACGCCCCCAACGCCAACTTGATTCCCCATGACGAAACCCCCGGGAGCGCGGCTCAGCGGCTCGCGCTCCCGGGGGCCGACCGGCAGGGTCGAGCCGGTCCGGACGGCAGGACTTCCCCCGAGATGAAGTCCTGATCTCATCACGGCGACTGGATCCGCAACCCCCCGAGCGGGTCCAGTCACTCAGTAAGACGCAGCCGGACCCTCGAATGGTTGCTCAGAGTGACGACAATTTCACGAAGAGTTCCGAAGGGCCGAGAAGAAGCTGCCCGCGACCGCTCCGGCGTCGTGGTTACGCGCCAGTACGGCGACCGCCACGTCCCCCTGCCAGCCCACGAACCACTTCAGCTGGTTGCCAGCCGTGGCCGTCACGCCGTAGACCCTGCCCTTGCCCGCCTGGGCGGGCGTGCCGGTCGCCCCGGCCGCCATCATCCGCTTCAGCGTCGCGAGGACCTTGGGGTCGACGGGTACGGGGGCGGGCTGCGGAGCCTGCGCGGCCTCCACCGTCGGGTCGGGTGACCTGGGGTCGGTGACCAGCACCGGCGGGCGCCAGGTGCCCGAGGCGACCGCGGCGGCCACCAGCGCCATGCCGAGCGGGCTGACCTCGACGTTCTGGCCCGCGATGGCCTTGGCCTTGTCGGCGTCGCCGGCCAGCTGCGGCAGCGCGCCGCTGAACGACTTGAGCGGCAGCCGCCACGGCTGGCCCACGCCGAACGCCTTGGCGCTCCCGGACAGGTCGTCGGCCGTGACGCGGCGGGCCAGCGAGGCCAGCGCGGTGACGCAGCCCTTGGCGAAGTTTTCCTGGAAGGTGGCCGAGGGCGTGACCCCGGTGGACTCCGCAGCCTGCACGAACTTGGCGCCGCCGACCGTGCGCTCGTCCGGGCAGGCCAGCCGTAGCTTCGGGCTGACGTCCTTCTTGAGCAGCGCGTTCGCGGCCACGATCGAGAACGCCGTGCCCGCGGGGAAGCGGCCGGCCAGCGCGCCCATCTCCTGGTTCAGGTCCTTCTGCCGGGTCAGCTCGCCCTGGGACCCGACCGCGAGGATCTGACCGGTGTCGCGCTGCACCGCCACCAGCAGGCTGGCCTCCGTGTCGCCCAGCGCCTGCTCGGCCGCCGCCTGGACGGACCGGTCGATGGTGGTCTTCACCGAGACGTTCTCCCGGCCCCGCCACTCCTTCAGCAGGGCGACCTGCTTGCCGGTCTTCAGGTCGAGCGTGATCACCTTGGTCTGCGTCGAACCGGTCAGGTAGTCCTGGTAGGCCTGCTGGAGGCCGCTCCTGCCGACCGAGTCACCGGCCCGCTCGGGCCCGCCGAGCTTCTGCTCGGTCTCGGGGGTGAGCGCGCTGACGCTGCCGACGATCTGCTGCGGCGGCTCGGGGTTGACCGGCTGATCCTGCTGCACGGTCTCGATCCCGTCGATGGCGTCGAGCTTCGACTGCATCGTCTGGTAGCGCGAGCGGCCGAACGTGACCAGCGGCACGAACTTGTCGGGCGGCGACGACCTGATGCGGCTCAGCAGGCGGTCCTGCGCGTAGTCGGTGATCTTGGACAGCTTGGCGGCGACCTCTTCCGCCTTGTCGCCGAGCTTGGCCGGGTAGACACCCGCGCTGTAGAACACGGTGTTGCCCTGCAGCGGCTCGCCCGTGCGGTCGACGATCGGCTTGCGCGGCCTCGGGTCGGTGTCGACGGCGAACCGCTGCCCCTCCTTGAGCTGTGGATGCAGCACCGAAGGCGACCAGCGCACCTTCCAGGTGCCGTCCACGAGGTGGAGCGGGAGCAGCCCGTCGTACTCCCAGAGGGGGTTGTTCTCCCCCAGGTCGACCTCGGCGCGGAAGTCGGCCTTCGCCTCCTCGCCCGTCATGCTGAGGCTCTTGATCTTGAAGCGGAAGGAGGCCGCGTCGAGCTCCAGCTTGGCGTCGGACAGCGTCTTGCGCACGATGGCCTGATCGCCGTCGGTGCGGCCGGCGGCGAGCTCGTAGTCGCCCGACTGCCAGCCCACGAGGAAGTCCCGCACCGCGTCGTGCGGTGAGGGCTCCTCGAAGCAGCCGGTCAGGGTCGTGCTCGCGACCGCCAGGGTGGCGGCCGCGGAGAGGATGCGGCGAGCGCGTGTCATGGGGTGCGGTGCCGCCGTCTCATCGGTTGCGGTGCCGCAGGGCCCGGGCCATCTCCCGCTTCGCCTGCTGCTCCGCCAGCGACTGCCGCTTGTCCCAGTCTTTCTTGCCCCGGGCGAGCGCGATCTCGACCTTGGCCCTGCCGTCCTTGAAGTAGAGCGTCAGCGGCACGATCGTGAGCCCGCCCTCCTTCGTCTTGGCGGCGAGCTTGTCGATCTCCTTGCGGTGCAGCAGCAGCTTGCGCTTGCGGCGGGCGGCGTGGTTGGTCCACGTCCCCTGGGAGTATTCGGGGATGTGGACGTTGAGCAGCCACGCTTCGTCGCCGTCGATGCTGGCGTAGCCGTCGACGAGCGAGGCGCGGCCCTCACGCAGCGACTTCACCTCGGTGCCCTGGAGCACGAGCCCCGCCTCGAACGTGTCCTCGAGGAGGTAGTCGTGCCTGGCACGCTTGTTCTGGGCGATGACCTTACGCCCGGTCTCACGTGGCATGCTTCGACTTTACCGGCGATCCCTAGACCCTCAGGTAGCGGCGGAGCGTCACGAACGATGCCAGCACACAGATGACCACACCGATGACCATGGTGATGGTGATGGTCTGGGCCACATCGTTCCAGCCCAGCTGCGCGGTGGCGTCGCCCAGGTAGCGCCCGAGCTCCTCGAAGAGGAAGACCTTCGTGACGATCAGGATGACCGCCGCGAACACCCCGCCGATCAGGCCGGCGATGACGCCTTCCATGACGAACGGGAGCTGGATGTAGAGATTGGACGCGCCGACCAGGCGCATGATGCCCGTTTCTCTACGCCGGTTGAACGCCGAGAGCCGTACCGTGTTGCCGATCAGCAGCGCCGCCGCCAGCACCAGGATGATGGCCACCGCGAGCGCGTAGAACGCGAGCTTGTCGAGCATCTCGAAGAACGGACCGACCAACTGGGCCTGGTCCAGCACCTGCGACACGCCCGGCTGCCCCTGAAGGGCCTGCACGACGGCCTTGTAGTTGTTGGGGTCTGCCACCTTGATACGGAACGACTGCGGCATGTCCTCGACCTTGGCGGTGCTCACCAGGGCCTTGTTGGTCGCGTACAGCTTCTGGAAGTTCTGGTACGCCGCCGACTGGTCCTCGAAGAACACCTCCTTGACCCCGGGGGTGCCCTTGATCAGGGTGTTGAGGGCCTCCTTCTGGGCGTTGGAGACCTCCTTGCCCTTGCAGGACTCCATGGCCGAGCCCTTGGTGCACAAGAAGACCGAGACCTCGACCTTGTCGTCCCAGTAGCCCTTCATCATGCCGACCTGGGCGTTGATCATCAAGCCGACGCCCAGCATCGCCATGCCGACCGCCACGGTGATCACCACCGCGATCGTCATGGTCAGGTTGCGACGGAGGCCGATCCAGACCTCGGAGAAGATGAAATTCGCCCGCATGTTCTGTCTGCAGCTCCCTGTCAGTACGCCTGGCCGTACACGCCACGCGACTGGTCACGGACGATCTTGCCGTCCTCCAGCTCCACCACGCGCTTACGCATGGAGTCGACGATGGCCGCGTCGTGCGTGGCCATGACGACCGTGGTGCCAGTCCTGTTGATGCGGTCGAGCACCTTCATGATGCCGATGCTCGTCGCGGGGTCGATGTTGCCCGTGGGCTCGTCGGCCAGCAGGATCATCGGCCGGTTGACGAACGCGCGGGCCATGGCGACGCGCTGCTGCTCGCCGCCGGACAGCTCGTCGGGCATACGGTGGGCCTTGCCTTCCAGGCCGACCAGCTCGATGACCTCGGGCACCACCTTGCGGATGAACCGCCGGGGCTTTCCGATGACCTCGAGGGCGAACGCCACGTTTTCGTAGACGTTCTTGTTCGGGAGCAGCCTGAAGTCCTGGAACACGCAGCCGATGCGGCGGCGCAGGTGCGGCACCTTGAAGTTGGAGAGGCGGGCCAGGTCCTTGCCGGCGACATGGATCGCACCGGAGTTGGGCCGCTCCTCCTTGAGGACCAGACGCAGGAACGTGGACTTGCCTGATCCCGAGGGACCGACGAGGAACACGAACTCGCCCTTGTCCACGTCTACGGACACGTGGTCGAGGGCGGGCCGGTTCTGGTTCGCGTAGACCTTGGTGACATTATCGAAATGGATCACGAGAGCATCACGGCATGCCAGTCTAGGGGTCAGGACGGAAGCGAGGGTGGCACATGCCCACTTCCCGCCACCGGCCGATCGGGTTACGCGGTCTTTACTGTTGATCGACGTTCCGATTGGCCAGACGACAGTCTAGGGGGAAGACTGGCATGGAAAGTCCATAACGGAAACAAAACGATTGTGCGGCTAGACTTGGGGCTGTCATGAGTTGTGAACACCTCGTATGCGCGCAGTGCGCCCACCCTGTGATCGAGGGACGCTGCCCCACCTGCCGAGCCAGCAGGGAGCGGATGCACCAGCACGGCTTCGCCGGGCTGTCACCCGCTCTGATCGCTCTGCTGCTGGTCGTCCTGCTCTTCGTGAGCCTGGTGCTCAAGCACCTGAGCGGGCTCTAGTCGGCGGTCCCCGACTCCTGGCGGCGCATCCAGCGGATCTCGGACTCGATGAACTCATCGAGGTCGCCGTCGAGCACGGCCGACGGGTTGCCCGCCTCGGTGGCCGTGCGTAGATCCTTCACGATCTGGTACGGGTGCAGCACGTAGTTGCGGATCTGCGTGCCCCAGGACGTCGTGGTGGCGCCGCGCAGCTCCGACATCTTCTCCGCCTCCTCCTGCCGCTTACGCTCCAGCAGCTTGGCCTGCAGGACGTTCATGGCGGTGGCGCGGTTCTGGAGCTGCGAGCGCTCGTTCTGGCAGGAGACGACGATGCCGCTCGGGAGGTGCGTGATGCGCACCGCCGAGTCGGTCGTGTTGACCCCCTGGCCGCCCGGGCCGCTCGACCGGTAGACGTCGACGCGGATCTCGTCCTCGTTGATGTCGATGTGGTCGGTCTGCTCGACGACCGGCACGACGTCGACCCCGGCGAACGAGGTCTGCCTGCGGCCCTGGTTGTCGAACGGGCTGATGCGGACCAGCCGGTGGGTGCCGTGCTCGCCACGGAGCGTGCCGTACGCGTAGGGAGCCTTGATCGTGAACGTGGCCGACTTGATGCCGGCCTCCTCCGCGTAGGAGGTGTCGTAGACCTCGGTCGAGTAGCCCTTGCGCTCGGCCCAGCGCAGATACATGCGCAGCAGCATCTCGGCCCAGTCGGCGGCGTCGACCCCGCCCGCCTGGGAGTTGATCGTGACGAGCGCCTCACGGGCGTCGTACTCGCCCGAGAGCAGCGTGCGCACCTCTAGAGCCCCGATGTCGGACTTGAGCGTCTCAAGCTCCTTGTCGGCCTCGGCGCGCGTGTCGTCGTCGCCCTCCTCGGCCGCCAGCTCGTAGAGGACGTTGAGATCGTCGAGGCGGCGCGCGACGCCCTCGACGCGGTTGAGCTCACCCTGGAGGTGCGAGAGCTTGCTGGTGACCTTCTGCGCCTGGTCGGGGTCGTCCCACAGGTCCGGTGCGGCAACCTGCTGCTCCAGCTCCTCGATCTGCTTGCGCATCGCGTCGAGGTCGAGCACGTCCTGGATGCTGCGGAGCGTGCCCGCGAGCTCGTTGATCTCTTCTGCCGGATCGATGCCTGCCACGTCTCCCAAGCCTACTTCCCCCGGAGGGCTGCGCCCCCCATCCCGCCCACGTCGTCAAAAGGCGGCTTCTGTTCGGGCACCGGAGGGCCCGCCGCCCCGCGGTCGCGAATAACATGGCGAGGTGCGTGCATACGGTCGGCGGAAGGTGCTGGCGCTCGCCGCCGGCGTACTGGCCGCGGCGACCGCCTGCACGGGCAATGCCCCGGCCGAGCCGTCCAAGGCGGCCGCGACCTCGTCGGCGTCCGCGTCCCCCTCGCCCTCCGTCCCCATGACGGCCGTCACTCAGGCCGAGGCCACGGAGGAGTTCTCCAAGTTCACGGCCACCGACGACACGCTGCGGGCTCCGAGCGAGTTCCAGGGACGCCTGGACATGGAGCTGAAGGACGTCGTGACGGGCGGGCAGTTGCCGCTGACCGCGGCGGCGTTCCTGTCGCATGACTTCGCGCCGCCCCGCTACAGGTGGGGGACGCCGAAGCTGTTCGTGCCGAGGTTCGCGCCGACGGAGCAGGCGCCCTGGTTCAGCGCGCTGGTGACGCGCGACGGCAGCCCGACCCTGCTGACGTTCGCCAAGTCCGCCGACCGGTGGCGGCTCAGCTCCGCGGCCGAGCTCCTGCCCAGGCAGGAGGTGCCGGAGATCCAGCTCGACGCCGACGGCTACGCGACCGCGGTGGCGCCCGACGACAAGTCGGTCACGATCAGCCCGCAGTTCATGGGTCCGGTGCACGCCAGCGTGGCCGAGACCGGGTCCGCGGGGGTCACGGCGGGGCTGCTGGCGGCGGGCCCGTACACGACGGACGTGGCCGAGCAGATCGCCGGCCTCCGGGAGAAGTCGAAGAACGACGGGTTCAGCTACGACTCGATCTTCAGTGCCGACAACTATCCCGTCTACGCGCTGCGCACCAAGGACGGCGGGGCGTTGATCCAATACTCACTCACCCGCACGACGTCCACGACGACGAAGACGGCCGAGGACGACTACATCCCCGTGCCGGAGCAGGCGCAGTGGGCCATCACCACGCCGGTGCTGCGGCGCTCGCTCAAGCTGATCGAGACGCACCAGTACGCCACCGTGGTGCCCCCTCTGAAGGCCCCCGCCGCCGCCGACGTCATCGCCCACGACGGCGCCCTGACACGCGCCTCGGGCCAGTAGCAACTTAGGTTGACTAATTCGCCGGTAGGCAACTATGGTTGCTTGCATGCCGGCCGACATTCCCGAACCCCAGGAGCCCGCTGACGCGCTGGCGGCCGTGGTCGCACTGCGGCGCCTGGCCGATCAGCTGGAGGACGCCGCCGTCGAGCAGGCGATGCGGGCCGGCTGGAGCTGGCCGCAGGTCGCCGAGGCGCTCGGAGTCACCCGTCAAGCGGTGCACAAGAAGCACGTCAAGCGGCTCATCGCCGCCGGCGTCACGCTGAGGAGACGACAGTGAGCGCGATCGACCACTACATCCAGGCCGTCATCCTGCACGGCCAGACCGAGGCCAGGCAGGACGGGTCCGCCGCGATAGAGGCGCACCACCTGCTCCTGGGCATCGCCGCCCAGGAGGGCACCGCCGCCCGCGAGGTCCTGACCTCGGCGGGGCTGGACCGCCAGGCGATCCGCGACGCGCTGGACCGGGAGTTCGAGCACAGCCTGGGCACGGCCGGGGTGTCGGCCGCCTCGTTCGGCCTCCCGGCGCCCACCCCCGACCCGGACCGCCGCGTGAGCCTGGGGGCCTCGGGACGGCTCTGCCTCGAACGCGGCTTCGCCTCCGCCACGGGCAAGAAGGACCTCAGGCCCGGCCACCTGGTGCTCGGGATCCTGGAGGCCGAGGTCGGCACCGTGCCCCGCGCGCTCACCCTGGCAGGGGTGGACCGGGCCGCGCTGGCGACCCGCCTCCGGCAGGTACTGGCGGACGGGAGCTGGTGACCCCCTGGAGCGCCCTGGAAGGCGCCCCACGCCACGCGGCGCTCCGGGCGCACCACCGGGGCACGGCCGAGCACAGGCCCGGGCCGCCGTAGACACAGCGGCCGGGCCGGACCCAGACCGCGGTACGCACGGCGGCCGGGCCCGACCCGCGGTACGCACGGCGGCCGGGCCGGGCCCAGGCCGCCGTGAGCACAGCGGCCTGGCTACGCCTCCGTGTGCGGGAGGTTGCTGGCCGCCACCAGGGTCCGGATCGCCCGCAGCGCGACCGACAGGGTGGCCAGGTCGAAGTGGTCGCTCTCCCAGATCTCCGAGAGCGTCTGCCGCGCCCTGGAGACCGCCGCCGAGTTGGCCTCCGACCACCGGGCCAGCCGCTCCTCCGGCGGCAGCCCCGGCGTGCTGTGGGCCAGCACGTCGCGGGTCAGCGAGGCGTGCGCGGCGTAGAGGTCGTCGCGCAGGGCGGAGCGGGCCATCGAGTTCCAGCGGTTGTCCCGGGGCAGCGCGATGATGCGCTCCCGGAGGCGGGCCAGCTGGAGCCGGTCCGCCAGGTCGAAGTAGACCTCCGCCACCTCGGCGACCGGGCGGCCCGTCAGCGACGCCACCTCCACCAGGTCCAGCATGGAGTACGCGGGCACCATGGCGGCCGCCCGCTCGGCCAGCTCCAGCGGCACCCCCCTGGCCACGAACGAGTCGCGGCGATCCTCGTAGGCGGCCAGGTCGGGCCCGGTCAGCAGCTTGGGGATGTGGGTCAGCAGGCCGTTGACGCCCTTCACGAAGAAGGCGACCGACCCTGCCAGGTCCAGCGGCGGCCGGCGGTTGACCAGCAGCCAGCGGGTGCCGCGCTCGGCCAGCTTGCGGGCCTCCAGCAGCATGGCGATCTGGGTGGCCGTGTCGGCCTTGTTGTCCAGCGCCTCCACGGCCCGGTGGAAGCTGGGCAGGTCGAACACCTCGCGCGCCACGAGGTAGGCACGCACGATGTCGGGGGTCGAGGCCCCGGTCTCCTCCCCGAAGCGGTACATGAACGTGGTGCCCATGGAGTTGACCAGCTCGTTCACCACGCAGGTGGTGATGATCTCGCGCCGCAGCGGGTGGGCGTCCATGTAGGGGCGGAAGCGCTCGCGCAGCGCGGACGGGAAGTACGACACCAGCCACGAGGCCAGGTAGGGGTCGTCGGGCAGGTCGGAGCCCAGCAGCTCGGCGTCGGCGACCAGCTTGGTGTAGGCCAGCAGGACGGAGAACTCGGGCGCGGTCAGGCCGAGCCTGGCCTGGCGGCGCTCGGCCAGCGTCTTGTCCGAGGGCAGGAACTCCAGCTCCCGGTTGACCAGGCCGTCCCGTTCGAGGCGGCGCAGGTAGCGGGAGTGGATGTGGAGCATCTCGACGGCCTGGGTGCGGGCCGCGGCGAGGACCACGTTCTGCGCGTAGTTGTCACGCAGCACCAGGTCGGCGACCTCGTCGGTCATCGAGGTGAAGACCTGGTTGCGCTGCTTGTCGGTCAGCTCGCCGTCGCGGACGACCTGGTCGAGCAGGATCTTGATGTTCACCTCGTGGTCGGAGGTGTCGACCCCCGCCGAGTTGTCGATGAAGTCGGTGTTGACCAGCCCGCCGTTCAGCGCGAACTCGATGCGGGCGAGCTGGGTGAACCCCAGGTTGCCGCCCTCGCCGATGACCTTGCAGCGCAGGTCCGCGGCGTTGACCCGCAGCCCGTCGTTGGCCTTGTCGCCCACGTCCGCGTTGGACTCGGAGCCGGCCTTGACGTAGGTGCCGATGCCGCCGTTCCACAGCAGGTCGACGGGGGCCCGCAGGATGGCGCTGATCAGGTCGTTGGGGGCCAGGGAGGTGACCCCGGCGGGGATGCCGAGCGCCTCGCGCATCTGCGGCGTGATGTGGATGGACTTGGCCGTGCGGGGGAAGATGCCGCCACCGGCCGAGATCAGCTTGGCGTCGTAGTCCTCCCAGGAGCTGCGCGGCAGCTCGAAGAGGCGCTGCCGCTCCGCGTACGAGGTGGCCGCGTCGGGCGAGGGGTCGACGAAGATGTGCCGGTGGTCGAAGGCGGCCACCAGCCGGATGTGGCGGGACAGCAGCATGCCGTTGCCGAACACGTCGCCGGACATGTCTCCGATGCCGGCCACCGTGAAGTCGGTGCTCTGCACGTCCAGGCCCGTGGTCCGGAAGTGGTACTTGACCGACTCCCAGGCTCCGCGGGCGGTGATGCCCATGGCCTTGTGGTCGTAGCCGATCGAGCCGCCGGAGGCGAACGCGTCGCCCAGCCAGAAGCCGTACTCCTTGGCCACGCTGTTGGCGATGTCGGAGAAGGTCGCGGTGCCCTTGTCGGCGGCGACCACGAGGTAGGTGTCGTCGCCGTCGTGCCTGACCACGTCGGGCGGCGGCACGACCTTGCCGTCCACGAGGTTGTCGGTCACGTCGAGCAGGCCGGAGATGAACGTCCGGTAGCAGGCGACGCCTTCGACGAGCATCTCCTCCCGCGTTCCGGACACAGGCGGCTGTTTAACGACAAATCCGCCTTTAGACCCAGTGGGGACGATGACGGTGTTTTTCACCATCTGCGCCTTTACCAGGCCGAGAATCTCCGTACGGAAGTCCTCCATCCGGTCCGACCACCGCAGCCCGCCCCGCGCCACTTTCCCGAAGCGCAGATGCACGCCCTCGACCCGTGGCGAATAGACGAATATTTCGTACTTCGGCCGCGGCAGCGGCAGGACGCTGATCGCCTGCGGGTCGAATTTGAGGGATATGTACGGTTTGCGGTGCCCATCGACCCTTTGGAAGTAATTCGTGCGCAATGTCGCCTGAATCATCTCCAGGTACGCCCGCAGGATCCGGTCCTCGTCCAGCGAGGCCACCTCGTCGAGCGCGCCCAGGATCTCCTCGTTGAGCGCCTCGGCGAGATCGAGCCGCACGTCCTCGCCGCGCCGCGGATCGAGCTTGGCCTCGAAGAAGCTCACCAGCAACCGCGCCAGCCGCACGTTCCCGGCCAGCACCCGCTCCATGTAGGTCTGCGAGAACGTGCCCCCGGCCTGGCGCAGGTACTTGGCGTACACCCGGAGGATCTCGACCTGCTCCCAGGTCAGCCCGGCGCTCAGGATGAGCGAGTTGAGGTCGTCGGCCTCGACCTGCCCCTTCCAGAGGGCGCTGAGCCCGTCCTGGAACAGCCGCTTGAAGTCGTCCCTGCCGACCTCCTCGGTCGGCGTGTACCGCAGGCCGAAGTCGTAGATCCAGGCGTTCTTGGTGTTGGGGTCGTTGTCGCGGTCGATCTCGTACGGCCGCTCGTCCACGACCTCCACGCCGAGCCGCTGGATCAGCGGCAGCGCCTCGGAGAGCGAGATGGGCGAGCCGACCTTGTAGATCTTGAGCCGCCGCTCCCCCTCGGCCGCGTCGTACGGCTCGTAGAGGTTGATGTCCACCTCCGCGCCGTCGCCCACGGCCACGAGGTCCTCCAGGCGGCGCAGGTCCACGACGGCCACCTTGGGCGGGAAGTCCGCCTTGTAACCCTCGGGGAACGCGGAGGCGTACCGCTTGATGAGCGCGGGCGCCTCGTCCTCGGCGGTCCTCCGCCCCAGCTCGGTGGCCAGGTCGTCCTCCCAGGAGCGGGTCAGGGCGGCCAGCCGCGCCTCCAGCTCCTCGACGTCCACGCTCGGCGGCGGGAGCTGCTTGCCCCGCTCGCCCCGCACGACCACGTGCAGCCGGGCCAGCACCGACTCGCCGATCATCGCACTGTAGTCGAGCGACTTGCCGCCCAGGGCCTTCAGCAGCACCTCCTGCATCTTCAGCCGCACCTTGGTGGTGTAGCGGTCGCGCGGCAGGTAGATCAGGCAGGAGATGTAGCGGCCGTAGTCGTCGCGGCGCAGGAAGAGCTTGACCTGCTTGCGCTCGCGCAGCCGCAGCACGCCCAGCGCGATCGGCAGGAGCTGGTCGATCGAGGTCTGGAAGAGCTCGTCGCGCGGGAACGTCTCGAGGATCTCGATCAGGTCCTTGCCGTCGTGGCTGTCGGGCGCCAGCCCGGCCCTGTCCAGCACCTCCGCCAGCTTCCGGCGGAGCACGGGGATCCTGGAGATCGACTCGTTGTACGCCACGTGCGTGAACAGGCCCAGGAAGCGCCGCTCGCCGATCACCTCGCCCTCGGGCGAGAAGATCTTGACGCCGATGTAGTCGAGGTAGGTCGCCCGGTGAACGGTGGCCCTCGAGTTGGCCTTGGTGGTGATCACGAGCTGCTTCTCGCGCGCCTTGGCGCGCACCTCGGCGGGCAGCGCCGAGAAGCTTTCCGAGCCGACCTTGTCGTCGCGCAGGATGCCCAGTGCCGCACCCGGCAGCGCCCGCAGCGTCTCGCCCTCGTCGGTGTGCTCGAGCCGGTACTCGCGGTAACCCAGGAAGGTGAAGTGCCCGTCGGCGAGCCAGCGCAGGAGGTCGATGCTGTCCTCGACCTCCGCGGGCTCCAGCGGCGGCGGGCTCATGCCCAGGTCCTCGGCGGTCTGTACGGCCAGCGCCCGCATCTTCCTGAAGTCCTCGACCGCGTGGCGCACGTCGGTGAGCACCCGCTGCAGGTCGGCCTCGAGCGCCTTGAGCGCCTCGGGATCGGCCTGCCGGTCGACCTCGATGTGCATCCACGACTCGACCAGCATCTGGCCGGTGACGTCCTCCTGGCCGCGGCCGAGCATCCGGCCCGTCATGTCGCGGCGCACCCGCATCTGGGGGTGGACCAGCAGGTGGATGCCCAGGTCGTGGCGGTCGAGCTCCATCGTGACGGAGTCGACGAGGAACGGCATGTCGTCCGTGACCACCTCGACGACCGAGTGGCCCGGGTCCCAGCCGTTCTCGTCCAGCGTGGGGGTGTAGGCGCGGACGACCGCCCGGCCCTGGGGGCGGACCTCGGCCAGCTGCCGCTGCGACATCGCGGGGCCGTACACGTCAACGGGGTTGCGGTCGAGCAGGTCCTCCGGCGCGACGTGCCGGTAGTAGAACCGGAGGAAGGACAGGGCCTCCTCGGGGCCCACATGTTCGCTGCTCGCCGCGCAACTTTCCGCGGCTCGCTGGAGCAGCTCGTCCTTGGCCTCGTCGAGGGGCATTTCGGTCTCACTCCTTTGTGAGGGTTTGCCAAAGCTGTTCATAGCCAGGCCCTTAGCTCCCACAGCAGCGGGAAGTAGTGCAAACGCGTTCTGCCGCGTAGATAGGGGGCGCCTGTCGAGCCGCCGGTGCCCGACTTGGTGCCGATTTGACGTTCGACCATCTGGACATGACGTGTCCGCCACTGCGCGGCGGTCGCGTCGTGCGTCAGCAGGTCTTCGGCCAGTTGCCACAGGTCGTCGTACGACCCGCGGTCCCTCGCCACGGCCAGCAGCGAGCCCATGATCTCGTCGTCGGAGACCGGCAGGCCACGCTGGGAGAGGGCGGTGAGGTAAGCATCCCACAGCGAGGGCTCCTCCAGCCTGCGGCGCAGCCGTGCGAGCTCCGTGTCGCTGGCGTGCCTGAAGCTGCCGAGATAGCGCTCGTCCTTCAGCCCGGACAGGAACTCCAGCTCCCGGAACTGCACCGACTGGAAGCCGCTGGCGGGCGCCAGCTTCTCCCGGAACATGAGGAAGTCCTGGGGCGTCATCGTCTCCAGGACGTCCACCTGCTCGATCAGCACCTTCTCGACCGAGTGCACCCGTCGGAACAGGTGCCTGGCCCGCCAGAGCTCGCCGGCGAACATGGCCTCGCGGGCGTTCTCCAGCTCGTGGAGCAGCAGCTTGAACCACAGCTCGTAGACCTGGTGGATGGTGATGAAGAGCAACTCGTCGGGCGCTTCCGACTGTGGCCGTTGCTGTGCGAGAAGCGCGGGCAGGCGAAGATAGCCGCCGTACGACAGCCGGCCGCCTTCCTCGCCGAACCGCCGATGCGGGGGAACGGGCGCATCTCCGTCGATGCCCACCGAACACCTCCCCCTGACCGTCCGGTCACGCTACACCGGACGCAACGCCTCGCCGTACCGATACCACCCGAAAAGGGCACAGACGTCAACGTACAGACGTCAGCGTGACATCGACCTCGGGGGGTCGTCATCGGAGGCTGCGGGAGCGTTCTTGAGCTCGTCGAGCTCTTCCGGAAGCTCGGCAAGCTCAATCAGCTCCGCCTGGCATCTCTTACACGTATCGAGGTGGCGTTCGAAGGCCTCGTGCTCATCCTCATCGAGGACTCCGAGGACATAGGCAGCCACCTCGTCATGCATCAGCCGGCTACCCCCTTGTCCCGCAGCAGTTCGCGGAGAGCCCGGATCCCGTAATAGAGCCGGGACTTCACCGTGCCCGGAGGTATCCCCAGTATCTCCGCCGCTTCACTAATCGTACGGTCTCGGAGGTAGGTCTGCTCTATGACTTCGCGGTGTTCTTCAGAGAGGCTGCGAAGGGCGTCGGCGACGACCATCCGCGACAGAGCTCGCTCCGAGCCGTCGGGTACGGCCATCATGTCGACTTCGGGCGGCTCGACCTCTTGAGGCCGGACGCTCTTCCGTCGACGTCCATCGATAACGATGCGGCGGGCTACCGTCAGTAGCCACGCCCATATAAGGCTTGGTTCCCACTGCAGTCTTGCCGAGTTTTTCCAGGCTCGGACGAGCGTCTCCTGCACCACGTCTTCGGCCCATTGAAGGTCGTTACCTGTCGATTTGCGTACGTGGCGCAGCAGAGGGCCGCCGAACTCCTGGTAAAGCACCGCGATGCGATGCTCCGCCTCGGCATCCGCACTCTCGAACCTGCCGTCGAGGTGACCTAGCACGGGGCACATCTTTACACCTTCGTTATCTCAGCGGTAGCCACTCCGATAACTCCAGTCATTTCTAACTATCTCCGGCCATGTGCTGAACCAAGCCCGAGAGACTCGCGTACCTCCGACCATGCACAGGCTTTTGCGCGGTGGCGAGCTGTTCATGCTCGGTGGCTTCGTCGTGGCGGCCGCGGTGACGATCGTGCTGGTCATGCCGCCTTCGATCGATCCCGCCGCCACTGCGGCGACCCAGACATCATCGGGGCCCGTCACGGCCGCCGACCGTGACCTGCTCATCAAGGTACGGCAGGCCGGTCTCTGGGAGATGCCCGCGGGCGACTATGCCCAGACCCGCGCCGAGTCCCAGCGCGTCAAGGAAGTCGGCAGGCTGATCATGCAGGACCACCAGAGGCTGGACCTGATGACACGGCAAACCGCCAAGAAGCTCGGTGTGGCACTGCCCAGCGAGCCCAACGCCGATCAGCAGAGCTGGATGGCCCAGCTGGCTGCGGAGCGCGGACCCGCCTTCGACCAGGACTTCGCGAACCTGTTGCGTGCCGCGCACGGCAAGGTCTTCACCGTCGTGGCGGCTGTACGGGCCGGTACGCGCAACGCGGAGATCAGGAAGTTCGCCCAGGAAGGCATCAACTTCGTCATGCGCCACATGACGCTCCTGGAGTCCACCGGCCTGGTCGATCACACGCAGTTGCCCGAGCCTCCGACGCCCTCACCAGCTCCACCCGTCGCGATGGCGGTTGAAAAGAGGAGAGACGCATGACGAGATCTAGACGCATGGCCTCGGCCGTGTCCGCATTGGCCGTGGTGGCCGGCGGATTGGTGTCCGCGGCCGTCATCGGCGTCGGCCCCGCGCGCGCCGACCACTGCGACCCGGCACAGGCCTCCCAGGAGCAGCAGCAGGGTCAGCGGAACCGGAACAACAACCAGAACCAGAACCAGGACCAGCAACAAGATCAAGATCAGCAGGGACAGGATCAGAACCAGCAGGACCAGAACCAGAACCAGGATCAGAACGGGCAGAACCAAGGCCAGAACAACAACCAGAACCAGCAGGACCAGAACAACAACCAGCAGAACAACGACCAGCAGAACGGCCAGCAGCAGAACAACCAGCAGCAGGACCAGAACGGCGACCAGCAGCAGAACGCCGACCAGCAGGGCCAGAGCGGCGGGCGCGCCGTGCTCGACCCGGCCCAGAACCCCGACGCCCAGAACCCCGACGCCCAGAACCCCGACGCCCAGAATCCCGACCCGGAGCAGACCGCCGAGACGTTCGGCCGCCGCAACCGGCCGACCAGGAACCCCGGCCAGGGCAATAACGGGAACAATGGCAACAACGGGAACAACGGCAACGCCTCCCCCAGCCCGTCCCCCACGGCGTCCGAGGAGCACAACGAGAACGAGTGCGCCGACCTGGGCCCGTTCGTCGAGGACTTCGTCGACATCCGCCAGGTAGCGCCGCGTCAGCTTGACGCCCGCATCGGCAGGGGCGGCTCGCGCGGCACCTTCGTCTCCGCGTGCGGGACGAACCGCAACGGCCACAACAACCCGGACAACTTCATCGTCGCCCCCGGCGTGAGCAACGGAGCCCACCACCTCCACGACTACGTGGGCAACCTGTCAACGGACGGCTTCTCCACGGACGAGAGCCTGGCCGCCGCGGGCACCACGTGCCGGCTGGGCGATAAATCCACCTACTTCTGGCCGGTCCTCAGAGACCGCAAGGTGGACGTGAACACTCAGGATGCGGACGGCAACGTCGGCCAGGTGCTGCGTGCACGCTCCGTGACGCTCCAGTTCCGCGGCAACGCCAGCTCCCAGGTCGTCGCGATGCCGAGGTTCCTCAGGCTGATCACCGGTGACGCCAAGGCCGCCACCAACGGCGCCGGCAACGCCAGGGCCGCCTGGAGCTGCACGGGATTCCAAAACCGCATAAGTCCCGACAAATATCCGCTTTGCCCGCGCGGCAGCCAAGTCGTTCGTATTCTGGACTTCCCTAGCTGCTGGGACGGCCAGAACACTGATAGCGCCAATCACCGAACGCACGTGGTCTTCCCTGGACAGGGTGGCGCCTGCCCGCAAGGAACCAAGGCGGTGCCGGCTTTGCGCATGACCCTCACGTACACCGTGCCGCAAGGCCCGTCATTCGCCGTGGACGCCTTCCCTGAACAGAAGCACAACCCCATCACCGACCACGCCGACTTCGCGAACGTGATGCCCGACCGGCTGATGCAGTTCGTCGTCTCTTGCATCAACCGGGGCCGCCGATGCTGATCTGAAAGCCCTCACGGGCTACCCAGCCTTCCGAGTCGCACCCTCACCCGACCTTGGAGGGAACCTTAGATGCTCCACAGACGACACCCCCGGCACACTCCCACCAAGTTAGACACCCGCAGTGTCCGACTGGGAGCCAGCGCCATGGTCATGGCAGTCGTGCTGTCGGCGTTCGCGCTGACCAGGACAGACCGTGGCATAGCAATCCTCGGCCGGGTGGTCGGCTTCCTCGAGTTCTACGTGGGCGTGATGGCCCTGGTGACCTTCACCGCGACCGTCGCGCTCGGCATCATCACCACCGAGCGGGTCTTCCTGTCTCCGGTCAACCGGGTCAGGTCGCAGCTCGCCCACAAGGCCTTCGGCCTTCTCGGGATGATCTTCCTGATCACGCACATCTCCCTCATGATCAGCCTGGGTCACGTGCCGCCGGGCGCGGCGGTCGTCCCGATCGCCGGAATCAACAAGGGTCTCGGCATCCTGGCCTTCGACATGATGATCGTGGCCGTGGCCACGGGACTGCTCAGGAGGCGCTGGGCGGCGAAGGCCAGGCCATGGATGTGGCGGGTGATGCACTCGGTCGCGTACCTGGGCTGGCCCGTCGCCATCATGCACGGCCTGACGGCCGGCCGTCCGCCGGCCGGCTGGGTGGCCTGGTCCTACGTGGCCAGCATCGCGGCGGTCGGCGGAGCGCTGGTCATCCGCGTGCTGGCCGCGGCCTTCCGGCCGCCGGTCACGCTCGAGAAGATCCAGGGGCCGGCGGTGACCAACCCCGCCGCCATGGGCGTACCCGCCGAGCAGCCGCAGAAGGTCGCGGCGGGCAACGCCGCCGCAGCGGCAGCCGCGGCAGCGGCCGCGGGCCCGGGCCCGGCCCAGAGAAGGAACGCACCGGTAAGCCTCGCCGACGCGCGGCGCAGGTATCGGGAGGCCGGATGAGACCGCCTCAGGAGACCCGGTTGACCCCCGCAACCCGACAGGAGCGATCGTGATTCCGGCCCGAGTGCCGCGGGTCTTACGGATGGGTCCGGCCCGGCTGACCGCCGGGCTGGACCAGACCCGCCGACTGGACCTGCCCGCCCACCGCACCCTCCACGGTTCCCCCAAGCCGCGCGACCTGGATCAGCTCATCTCGATGGCCAACGAGGTGGACATGCGCGGCCGGGGCGGCGCGGCGTTCCCGTTCGCGCGCAAGCTGCGGGCCGTCGCCGACGCGGTGGGCTCGAGCGGCGAGTGCGTCGTCCTCATCAACGGCGCCGAGGGCGAGCCGGCCAGCTCCAAGGACGCCATGCTGCTCACCCGCAACCCCCACCTGGTCCTCGACGGCGCCGTGCTGGCCGCCGAGGCGCTGGGCGCCCGCGAGGTGGTTCTCGCCACGGCCGGCGGCGAGGTCGCCGAGGCGTCCGTCAGCGCCGCCGTGGACGAGCGCCGGGCCGCGAACGTCGCCGGCGGCGCGGAGAGCCGTATCCCGATCCGGGTGGTCGGGATCAAGGAACGGTTCATCTCCGGCGAGGGCGGCGCGCTCGTCAACGCCGTCAACGGCGAGATCGGCATCCCGCCCGGCCGCAAGAGGCGGGCCGCGATCAGCGGCGTGGACGGGCTGCCGACCCTGCTGTCCAACACGGAGACGTACGCGCAGCTGGCGCTGCTGGCCGAGCTCGGCCCGGAGAGGTACGCCGAGGTCGGCACCCCCAAGGAGCCCGGCACCATCCTGCTCACCGTCAGCGGCGGCGCGGCCAACGGCGCGGTCATCGAGGCGCCGACCGGAACGTACCTGGCGGACGTGCTCGCGCTCACCGAGGCCGAGATCGGCGACGGGGTGCTCATCGGGGGCTACCACGGCGCCTGGCTGTCGGCCGAGGTGGCGCAGACGGCCGTGATCTCGCGCGAGGGCATGAAGCTCGCCGGCGCGACCCTGGGGGCCGGGATCATCGTCCCGCTCGGCGAGTCGACGTGCTCGCTGGGCGAGGCCGCCCGAGTCACCTCCTACCTGGCGGGCGAGTCGGCCGGCCAGTGCGGCCCGTGCCGGCTCGGCCTGCCGGACCTGGCGTGGGCCATGAACGCGCTGGTCGAGGGCAGCGGCTCCGTGGACGCCGTACGGCGCTGCGTGCGCGGCGTCGAGCGGCGGGGGGCGTGCTTCCACCCGGACGGCACGGCCAAGTTCGTGCTGTCGGCGCTGGACGCGTTCGAGAGCGAGATCGCACTCCATCTGGAGCACGGTTCGTGCGGACGGCCGGTCCGCGGCGCGCTGCCGATGCCCGAGCCCGAGAAGGACTACGTGGAGTACCGGCTGGAGGTCGACTGGTCCCGCTGCGCGGGACACGGACTCTGTGCCCATCTGCTGCCGGAGTTCGTGGAACTGGACGACTACGGGTTCCCGTCGTTCAGGACCGTCCCGGGCTGGATGGCCAAGGAGGCTCGGCGCACGGTCGAGATGTGCCCCGCGCTGGCCCTGCGGATGGTCCAGACCACGGGAGACGGTCACGGTGGTCCGGCTCCGAAGCCGGCCGCCTCGCCGCTGCGGCTGGTCAAGGACGGAGCCCTCAAGAAGCCCGAGAAGAGCGGCCCGCCGCGGCTCACCCGGGTGGGGGGCGCCACCCCCAGGAGCGCGTTCGGAGGGAGCGCCGGCTGAGCCCAGAAGTGACGGAGATGTGACCAAACCTGGCGGGTCATCCGGACGTCTCACCGAGCGGCTCAACACCGATCACACGGAGGCGTCCATGGACCGCCGGGACTTTCTGCATGTCGCCGCGCTCGCCCCGCTGGCCGCCACCGCGCGGTCTACTGGGCGGTCTACTGGCACGTCCGGGCTCTCCGCGCCGCCGCCCAACTGGGCGAGGCTGCGGAGACAGCTGAAGGGCACGCTCGTGCTGCCGGGCGACGCCGGGTACGACACCGCGCGCCGCCTGTACAACCCCGCCTACGACCGGATCCGGCCGGGCGGGGTCGCTTACTGTGCGAGCGCGGCCGACGTGTCGGCGTGCCTGACGTTCGCGCGCACCGGCGGCGTGCCGGTCACCACCCGTTCGGGAGGTCACTCCTACGCGGGCTGGTCCACGGGCCCCGGGCTGGTGATCGACGTGTCCAGGATGAGCTCGGTCGCCTATGCGGGCGGCCGGGCCACGGTCGGCGCGGGAGCCAAGCTGATCGACGTCTACGACAAGCTCGCCCGCCACGGCGTGAGCATCCCCGCGGGCTCCTGCCCCACGGTCGGGGTCGGCGGTCTCACGCTCGGCGGGGGCATCGGCGTGGTGTCCCGGAAGTACGGGCTCACCTGCGACAACCTCCAGTCGGTACGCGTCGTCACGGCCGACGGCCGGACGCTGGACTGCGACGCCGCGCGCAACGCCGGCCTCTACTGGGCCTGCAGGGGCGGTGGCGGCGGGAACTTCGGCGTGGCGGTGTCCTTCACGTTCAGGACGTTCGCGGCGCGCGACGTCACCGTGTTCTTCCTGCACTGGCCGTGGGCCAAGGCGGGGGCCGCGGTCAAGGCGTGGCAGTCGTGGGGGCCTTCGGCGCCGGACGAGCTGTGGTCCTCGCTGCACCTGGGACGCTCGGGCGGCGGCCTGGACGTCGCGATCGTCGGCACGTACGTGGGCGGCAGGCCCGCGCTCGACCGGCTGCTGGCCCCGCTCATCGGCAAGATCGGGCAGCCCTCCTCCCGCTCGGCCCGGACGGTCCCCTATCTGGACGGCATGAAGATCATGGGCGGCTGCGCGGCCATGTCGATCGCCGAGTGCCGGCGGATGCCGCGGGAGGCGTTCGCGGCCAAGTCGCACATGGCGTACCGGAAGCTGCCGGCGGACGGCGTGCGGGCGCTGGTGGACGGGGTGGCGCGCGGCGGGCGGCACTCGGTGCTGCTGGACGCCATGGGCGGGGCCATCGGCCGGGTCGGTCCGGCGGACACGGCGTTCCCGCATCGGGCGGCGCTCTACAGCGTGCAGTATTACGCGGAGGGGACGGATCGGCGGTGGCTGCGCGGGCTACATTCCGACATGTCCCCATTTTTTGGGGATCATGCTTACGTTAATTACATCGACCCCGATTTGAGTAATTGGCGAAATGCGTACTACGGGCCAAATGCGGCCCGGCTGGCCGAGGTGAAATCCACGTACGACCCCGGCCGGCTGTTCCGGCTGCCCCAGGGCATCTAGATCTGTCCGCGTACGTACACCGGCTCCCCCTCCTTCACCATGTTGAACACGCGCACGGACGTCGACAGCGGCATGCGTACGCAGCCGTGCGAGGCGGGCCTGAGCGGCACCTCCGTCGAGCCGTGCATGGCGATGCCGCCGACGAAGTAGAGCGAGTTGAACATCGAGCCCAGCAGGCCCGTCGTCCAGCCGGGCGCCTTCCTGGTCACCCGGAAGTCGCCCACCGGCGTGACCGCGTTGCCGCAGTGGCCCTTCTCGCAGTACTGCACCTCGGCGCCGGTGGAGACGTGGGTGACCAGCACCGGGCGGTTGTCGCGATAGATGGTGAGCAGTTGGCGGGTCAGGCTGATCTCGATCCGGTTCGCGCCGCCCTGCGGCACCAGCGGGCGCAGGCCCTTGCTCCGCCTGAGCGCCGCCCACGTCTTCGGCCCCACCTCGCCCCTCGGCACCATCCCCCTGCTCTTGTGCAACCCCCAGACCGCGTACCTCGTCTGCTCGTCATAGACGCCGTGCGCCTGGCCGAAGTAGAAGCCGCCGTCGTGCAGGCGCCGCTGGAGCTGCCTGACCATCTCGCCCCGATCACCCGGCCGCAGCACACCGATCTTCCCGGCGCGGGCGCCCTTGACGCCCTTGACCACCCGGACCTGCTTCACCGGCTCCGGCACCGTCTCCACCGCCGGGACCGGCATCACGTCCGGCACCGCCTCCACCGCCGGGACGCCCGTGTCGGTCTGGACGCCCGGGTCCCCCTGCGGGAGCTCGTCCGCCAGAGCGGGCGCCGCGGCCAGCAGCGGCAGAAAACATCCCGCGGCCAGCGCCGCCATTCCCCTTATCCTCATAAATCGACGCGTACCCAGATCGCCGATAATTCACATCCAACGGGAGGTTTTGTCAAGCAAAGTCCGCGAGAATATCAATTCCGGTAAATACCGGCATTTCCGCTTTATTCGCTATTCGATCACGCGTCGCGGTACCGGAGGAGCAGACCGCCCCCCACGAGGGAGGCGGCGGACCAGGCGGCGAGGACGCCGAGGCCCGCCCACGGTCCGATGGGGAGGGACGCGAGATCCACGGTCGTCTGGACGGCCAGCCCGGCGTTCGTCGGGGACAGCGTCCACAGGAGCCGCCGCACCTCGGGGTCCGCGACCATGAGGATCACGACCGGGAACACGTACAGGAGCCCGATCACGACCCCGGCGGCCGCGGCCGAGTCGCGTACGGCGGTGGCCAGGCCGAGGCTCAGCAGCGCGATCAGCACCAGGTAGAGGACCGAGCCGACGGCGGCGCGCAGGGTCGGCCCGTCGGCCAGGGACAGCGGCGGGTAGCCGTGCGCGGCCGTGAAGCCGCTGCCCGGCAGCAGGAGCCGTCCCGCCAGCACGGACCCGAGCACCGCGAGGGTCCCCGCGCCCAGCGTGAGCCCGCCGACCACCACCGCCTTGGCGGCCAGGGCGGTGGCCCGGCGCGGCATCGCGGTGAGGCTGGTGCGGATCATGCCGGTGCTGTACTCGCCGCAGACCGCCACCACGGCCAGCAGCGCCACCATCGCCTGGCCCAGCTGGACCCCGACGAGGCTGATCCTGGCCGCGTCCTGCCCGCACCCCGCCGTCGCGCAGGACACGACGGCCGCCGCGAGGGCGCTCAGGGCCACGGTCAGCACGACGGCCCCGGCCAGCAGCCACCCGGGCCCCGCCACCGTCCGCAGCTTGGTCCACTCGGCGTGTATCTCGCGTCTCATACGTCCCTCCGGCGCAACCGGTGGGCGGCCAGGGCCAGGGCGAGCGCGGCGTACGCGCACAGGACCGCGAACCCCGCCCAGGGCGGCAGCGGGAAGAAGCCCTCCGCCGGGGCGAACCGGGCGGTCATCTGCTCGTACGTGACCGTGCTCTGCTGGATCGCGAAGCCCGCCGCCGGGGTGAGCCGCAGCAGCCACCGCGCCACCTCGTCGGGCAGCAGGGACGCGGTCGCCAGCAGGTACGGGACGACGATCGCCACGATGGCCGCGATGACGGCCACCGCGCTGCGCCGGAACAGCGACCCGAGAGCGAGCGCGAAGACCGCCACCACGGCGAGCAACGCGGCCGTCCCGGCGATCACCCGAAGTCCGGTGAGCGGCGCCAGGGGCGCGAGGACGTTGCCGTTGCCCGCCAGGAGAGCCCGTCCGAACGGCACCGTGACGGCGGCGGCGACCAGCCCGAAGACGAAGACGGCCACGGAGATCACGACGGCCTTGGCCGCCAGCGCCCGGCCGCGCCGCGGGGCGGCCAGCAGGGTGGTGCGGACGATCCCGCGCCGGTACTCCGCGGTGACGAACGACACCGCGACCACGATGACGACGACCAGCCCCGCCAGCACCCCGGTCAGGACGCGCTCGGCGGGCATGCCCTCCAGGGCCGGCGCGATGTCGCCGACTCCCGTGATCCTGAACGTGTCACCGGAGCGCACGAGCCCGCCCGGATGGTGCGGGGTGCCGTCGACCTCGAGCGTGACGCCGATGTCGTCGCGGGTCCACGAACCCCCGGAGGCCACGCCCCGCACGCTGACCTGGTCCATGTCGGCGGTGACCTCGGCGAAGCGGGAGGCCGTCGCGGCCCCGCCGATCACGTTGGAGGTCACGGTCAGGTCGCCGGGAGAGGCCGCGAACAACCCGACGCGGACCCTCCCGGCCGCCATCCGGGCGGTGCCCACCCTGGTCCACCGCGAGCCGTCGGCCGACTCCTCGCCGACGATCGTCTCGCCGGTACGGGTCAACCGCAGCCACCGCGGAGCCCCGCCGGGCCGCCCCGCCACGTCCTCGGTGAAGTCGTGCTGCATCCGCACCCCGTGGCTGCCGGTGACCATCACCGCCGCGTACGCGGCTCCCTGGCGGACGCTCTGCTTGATCATGACCCCGGCCTTGGCCCACGGCGTGACGCCGGGGACGACGTTCCGGACACCGGGGGTCACGTCGGGCTTGCGGAGCTGCCCGGTCAGGTTGTTCACGCGTACGGTGATGCTGCCGTCGCCGTCGAGCTGCTGGTGGACGAAGTAGAACCGGTCCTCCACGGCCTCGCCGGCGGGCCCGGTCGGCGGCGCGGGACAGGGCACCTCGATCGGGCCTTTCATGCAGGAGGAGCGGCTGCCGGTCGCGAAGAGCACCCCGAGCAGGACGATGAGCAGCGTCGTCAGCGTCAGGCCCGCCATCCAGCCGCGTACCGTGCGGAGTTTGGTCCACTCGGCCCGCAGCAGCTGCGCGAAGCCGTCGCGCCCGGCCCGCAGGCCCGAGCGGTAGGGGGTCACGGCGGTCATCGCGCCGCCCCCTTGAACTCGACCGCGTCCCTGGTCAGATCCAGGTACGCCTCCTCCAGCGACGCCCGGTGGGCCGCGACCTCGGAGAACGGCACCGCCCGCGAGGCGAGCAGCCGCACGATGTGCTCGGACGCCAGCCCGGAGACGACCAGCGTGTCGCGATCGGTGACGGTCACGGTGCCCCCGGCCGCGGCCAGCACCGACATCGCCTCCGGACGCGCCTGCGTGCGCAGCGTGACCCGGTCCCGTGAGGCGGTCGCGATCAGGTCGGCCACGCTGGTGTCCGCGACGACCCGGCCCCTGCCCACCACCACGAGATGGCCGGCGGTGTCCTGGAGCTCGCTCATCAGGTGACTGGACACCAGCACGGCACGCCCCTCCGCGGCCAGCGACCGCAGGAAGCCCCGGATCCACACGATGCCCTCGGGGTCGAGGCCGTTGAACGGCTCGTCCAGCATGAGCACCGGCGGGTCGCCGAGCAGCGCGGCGGCGATGCCGAGGCGCTGGCGCATGCCGAGCGAGTAGCCGCCCGCCCGGCGCCGGGCCGCGGGCGTCAGCCCGACCTGCTCGATCACCTCGTCCACCCGCCCGGCGCCCAGCCCCTGGGAGTGGGCCAGCCACAGGAGGTGGTTGCGCGCGGTGCGGCCCGGTTGCAGCGCGGCCGCGTCCAGCAGCGCGCCGACGTGGCTCAGCGGGCTGCGCAGGCTCGCGTACGGGCGCCCGCCGACCAGGGCGTGGCCCTCGTCGGCCGCGTCCAGTCCGAGCACCACCCGCATGGTGGTGGACTTGCCCGCGCCGTTCGGCCCGACGAACCCGGTGACCTGGCCGGGCAGCACGGTGAACGTCATCCCGTCCAGCGCCCGGGTCTGGCCGAACCGCTTGCGCAGGCCGCTGACTTCGATGGTTGCTTCCACGGCAGGCAGACTAGGCAGCGGGCCCGGCCCGGGTCGTCACGCGGCGGAGCGATCTGCGGCGTCACTGGCGCCAGCTACACCTCGTCCCTCTTACGAGGGATGCCACAATTGCCCGCGCCCGGGACAATGACCTGGTGGAACGAGTGCAGGACCGGAGGTGGAGCCGTATCGTCGCGGTGCCGCTCGCGTGGGCGCGCCGGATCGGGGCGGCCGTGCCGTACGGTCCCGCCGCGGCCCGGCAGCTGCCGGTCGTGCTCGGGGTGGCCCTGGCGGTGCTCGCGGTGGCCGAGTCGGTCGTGCAGTCCGGGAGCGCGCCCGCGCTCTCGGAGACCGTGAGCGCGCCGGTGGGCGGTCAGCCCGTGAGCCCCGACGCGCTGTCGCCGGCCGGTGACGGCACGGCCCCGCTGCTCCTCGTGGTGTTCCCCCTGCTCGCGCTGGCCACCACGCTGCCGCTCCCCCTCCTGTGGGCCCAGCCGTCCGTGGCGGCGCTCCTGGCGACCGGGGCGGGCGCGCTGTCGGTCCTGGCCTTCCACACGCTGACCGTGGCGGGCGCGGCGGCGCAGCTCATCGCCGGTTACCGGGCGGGCCGCCACGGTGCGCCGGCGGCGGCCGTGCTCGTCGCGGTGCCGTACCCGGTGCTGGCCGTGGCGATCGGGCCGGGCGAGCGTGTGCGGGCGCTCACGCTGCTGCTCGCCTGCCTGGCCCCGGCGCTGGCGCTGGCCGGGATCGCCGTACGGGCCCGCCGCAGGGCCCGGGCCGACACCGCCGCCCGGCAGGTCATGGCCGACAGCCTGATCGAGCACACCGCCCGAGGCGAGCGCGCCCGCATCGCCCGCGAGCTGCACGACGTGGTCGCCCACCACATCTCCATGGTCGCCGTCCAGGCCGAGACCGCCCGGCTGGCCGTCCCCGGCATGCCGGAGGCGGGCGCGGAGCGGCTGCTGGCCATCGGCGACACCGCGCGGGCGGCGCTGACCGAGATGCGGCGGCTGCTCGGCGTGCTGCGCGAGGACGCCGAGGCCGATTCGGCCCGGCATCCCCAGCCCGGGCTGGGCCTGCACGAGCTCAACGAGCTGCTCGACGAGTCGCGCGAGGCGTCGGGCACGACCACCCGGCTCGTCCTGCGGGGCTCGCCGGTGGAGCTCGATCCCGGCGTGGAGCTGGCCGCGTACCGGATCATCCAGGAGGCGCTCACCAACGCGCGCCGCCACGCGCCCGGGGCCGCCGTGGACGTGGAGCTCGACTACACCGGCCCCGGCCTGCGCCTGCTCGTCCGCGACAACGGCCCGGGGCCGGTGGACCCGGAAGGGGGAGGACCCAATGGTGGGCATGGCCTGTCCGGGATGCGCGAGCGGGCCGTGGCCGTCGGCGGCGAGCTCCGCACGGGCCCCGCCCAGGGCGGCGGGTTCCTCGTGGAGGCCCGCCTGCCCGGACGGGACGAGGAGGGCGGATGAGCGGGCCCGCCAGGCTCAGGATCGTGATCGCCGACGACCACCTGGTGGTGCGGACGGGGTTCGCCGAGTTGCTCGACACCCAGCTGGACTTCGAGGTCGCGGGCACCGCCGCCGACGGGGCCGAGGCGGTGCGGGTCTGCCGCGAGCTGTCCCCCGACGTGGTGCTCATGGACGTGCGCATGCCGGTCATGGACGGCATCGAGGCCACCAGGCGCCTCAACGGCGGGCCGAGAGTGCTCATCCTGACCACGTTCGACCTGGACGAGTACGTCTACGACGCCCTGCGCGCCGGAGCCAGCGGCTTCCTGCTCAAGGACGTCACCGCCGAGCGCCTCTTCGACGCCGTACGCGTGATCGCCGCCGGCGAGGCGCTGCTGGCCCCGGCCGTCACCCGCCGCCTCATCAGCGAGTTCGCCCGCATGGGCGGCCCGAGACCGGCGGCGGAGACGCTGTCCGCGCTGACCCCGCGCGAGACGCAGGTCCTGCGGCTGGTCGCCGAGGGCCTGTCCAACCCCGAGATCGCGGCCAGGCTGGTGGTCACCGAGGAGACCGTCAAGACCCACGTGAGCCGGGTGCTGAACAAGCTCGGCCTGCGCGACAGAACCCAGGCCGTCGTCATGGCGTACGAGACGGGCCTGGTCGTGCCGCGCGGCCGGGCGTGAACATCAGAAGTCGAACTTGTCGATGTTGTCCTTGTTGAACACGGTCGGCTTGCCCAGCAGCACCTCGCCCTTGGCCCCGATCGTGTACTCGCCGAGCTTGCCGGCCTTGAACTTCTCCCCTTCGGCCCCGGTGATCTGCCCGGACGCCAGCGCCGCCGCCGCGTACGAGGCCAGGTAGCCCAGGTCGGCCGGGTTCCACAGCTCGAACGCCTCGATGGTGCCGTCCTTGACGAACTTCCTGAGCTGGTTGGGGGTGCCGAGCCCGGTCAGCTTGACCTTGCCCTTGGACGGCGAGTCCGACAGGTAGCGGGCCGCCGCGGCGATGCCCACGGTCGTGGGCGAGATGATGCCCACCAGGTCCGGATACGAGCGCAGCAGCCCCTGCGTCTCGGTGAACGACTTCTGGTCGTCGTCGTTGCCGTAGGCGACCTTGACCAGCTCCATGTCCTTGTACTCGGGCTTCTTGAGCTCGTCCTTCATGAAGTCGATCCAGGTGTTCTGGTTCGTCGCGTTGGGGGTGGCGGAGAGCACGGCGATCTTGCCCTTGTGCCCGATCTGCTCGGCCAGCAACTGCACCTCGGTCCGGCCCAGGTCCTCGGGGCTGGCCTGGTTGACGAACACGTCGCGGCCCTCGGGGGCGGTGTCGGAGTCGTAGCTGACGACCTTGACCCCGGCGGCCCTGGCCTGCTTGAGCGCGGGCACGACGGCGTTGGGGTCGTTCGCGGAGATGACGATGGCGTCCTGCTTCTGCTGCATCAGCGTGTTGATGTAGGAGACCTGCGAGGACGCGCTGGCGTCGGACGGCCCGACCTCCTTGCCCTCGCCGCCGAACTCCTTGGCGGCCGCGATCCCGCCGCCGTCGGCGATCGTGAAGTACGGGTTGTTGACCTGCTTGGGCAGGAACGCGATCTTCAGTCCCTGCTTGAGCGGGGCATTGGGATCCACGGCCGGGGCCGAGGAGGCGGCGGCCGTGGCGGAGGCGGAGGACTGTTGTGCCACGTCGCTCTTGGTGGTGCCGCCGCAGGCGGCCGTCAGCAGGACGAGTCCGGCAAGGAGCGCCGTCGGCCGCCAAGGGGTGCGCGTTGTCATGAAACGGACTTCCCTTCCACTTGTGGTGAGGTGCGCCGCCGCCATACCGCCCCCAGGTTCGGCGCCAGCACGGATGCGACGAGCAGCAGGCCCGTCACGAAGTTCAGGACCTCGTTGGCCACGTCGGCGAGGATGAGCGCGTTGCGCACGACGCCGAGCAGCAGCACCGCCATGAGGACTCCGGGCAGCGTGCCGCGCCCGCCGAAGATCGACACGCCGCCGAGGAGCACGGCGGCCACCACGGCCAGCTCGAGCCCGACGCCGTTGTCCGCCCTGGCGCTGGCGTAGCGGAACGTGTAGACGAGGGAGGCCAGCGACGCCATCACCCCGGAGGCCACGAACAGCCAGAACTTGATCCGCTTGACCCGGACGCCCGCGAAGTAGGCGGCCTCCACGTTCGAGCCGAGCGCGACGATGGAGCGGCCCAGCCCGGTCGCGTGCAGCAGCGTGGCCGCCACCGCCGCCAGCACCCCGACCAGCACGGACGCCAGCGGGATCGGGCCGACGGACGCGGTGGCCAGGCTCGTGTACGCGGGCGGCAGGTCGGCCACCGCCTGGTCGCCCAGCATGACGTACGCCAGCCCGCGGAACAGCGCGAACGTCCCGATGGTGACCGCGAGCGAGGGCAGGCCGAGGCGGGTGACGAGCAGCCCGTTGAACGCGCCGCACAGGGCGCCCACCAGCAGGCAGATGGGCATGATCGCCTCGATCGGCAGCCCCGCGTTCCACAGTTGGCCGAGCACCGCGCACGACAGGCCCAGCGTGGAGGCCACCGACAGGTCGATCTCGGCCGCCACGATGACCAGCGTCATCGTCAGGGCCATGAGGGCGATCTCGGTGGTGTCGAGGAGCAGGAAGGAGACGTTGGACCCGTTCGCGAACCCGTCCACGCCGAGCGAGGCCCAGACGGTCACGCCGACGAGCAGCACGAGGATGAGCCCCTCCCACCGGCGCGCCATCCGAGCGAGATCAGCTGCCATCGGCGGTCCTCCCGGGAGCGGGCTCTGCAGGATCGGTAGGTTCGGTGGCATCGTGGAATCTGCGGCGGCGCAGGGCCGCGGCGACGCGGAGCGCGAGCACGCGGTCGAGGACGATGGCGGCCAGCAGCAGGGCGCCGTTGATGGCGGTCTGGGCGAGCGCGTCCACCCGGAGCACGGCCAGCGCGCTGGTGATGCCGGTCAGCAGGAGTGCCCCGAGCGCCGCCCCGTACACCGTGCCGCTGCCGCCGAAGATGGCCACCCCGCCCACCACGACGGCGGCGACCACGTCGAGCTCCTTACCGGTCGCCACGGTGGCGTCCACGGTGCCGAAGCGGGCCGCCCACATGACCCCGGCCAGCCCCGCCAACGCCCCGTTGGCCACGAACGCCGCGACGATCCTGCGCCGCACCCGGATCCCGGCCAGCACGGCCGCCTCGGGGTTGGAGCCGATGGCGTACAGCTCGCGGCCGGCGCGCAGGTTGCCCAGCATCCACCCGACCGCCAGCAGCACGACCAGGGCGACCAGCGCGAGCAGCGGCACGCCGAGCACCGAGCGCGTCCCCAGGGACAGGAAGCCGTCGGGCATGTCGGCCGCGTTCACCTGGCGTCCGCCGGCCCAGGCGAAGTCGATGCCGCGGAAGGCGTACAGGGTGCCGAGGGTGGCCACCAGCGCGGGCACCTTGGCCGCCCCGACGAGCAGCCCGTTGACCGCCCCGCACAGGGCGCCGAGCACCACGCAGCCCGTGATCACGACCGGGATCGGCACGCCCGGGTGGTCGGCCAGGATCAGCGCGCCACCGAAAGCCGACAGCCCCACCACGGAGCTGACGGACAGGTCCACGTTCCTGGTGATGACCACGAGCGTCTGGCCGACGGCGAGCATGGCGACGATGGCGGAGTTCAGCAGGATGTCGCGCAGGCTGGCGTAGGTGAGGAAGGACGGGTTGACGGCGCCGGTGACGCCGAAGAGGAGGCCCAGCGCGACCACGATGCCCAGCTCGCGCACCCGCGCGACGCGGTCCACGAGCCGCCGCCCGCCGTTGCGCCGCACGGCCTCGGTCCTGGTGGCGGTGGCGGTCACGCGCGGCTCCTTCCGGTGGCGGTCACGCCGGGCTCCTTCCGGTGGCGGTCACGCGCGGCTCCTTCCGGTGGCGGTCACGCCGGGCTCCTTCCGGTGGCGGTCACGCGCGGCTCCTTCCGGTGGCGGCGGCCATCACGCTCTCCTCGGTGGCGTCCGCGCGCGGGATCTCCGCGGCCAGCCGCCCCTCGTGCATGACCAGCACCCTGTCGGCCATCCCCAGCACCTCGGGCAGCTCCGACGAGATCATCAGCACCGCCACCCCGCTCCCGGCCAGCTCCGACAGCAGCCGGTGCACCTCGGCCTTGGTGGCCACGTCGATCCCCCGGGTCGGCTCGTCCACGATGAGCACCGACGGCCGACGCGCCAGCCACTTGGCCAGCACGACCTTCTGCTGGTTGCCGCCGGACAGCACGTTCACGGCGTCCGTCAGCCGCGCGAACTTCAGCCGCAGCCGCACCGCCCAGTCCCTGGCCCGCTCCCGCTCGGCCGCCCGGGAGACCAGCGGCCCCCGGCGCACGTCGGCCAGGCCGGCGAGCCCGATGTTGCGCTCGATGGACAGGTCCATGACGAGCCCCTGCTGCCGCCGGTCCTCGGGCACCAGGGCCAGCCCCGCCGCCATGGCCGCCGTGGGGCTGGCGGGCCGCAGCCGCCTGCCGTCCACCTCGACGCTCCCCGCGTCCCACCGGTCGATGCCGAACACGGCCCTGGCCACCTCGCTGCGCCCGGCCCCGACGAGCCCGGCCAGCGCGACGATCTCGCCCCGCCGCACCTCGAAGGAGACGTCGGTGAAGACGCCCTCGCGGGTGAGCCGGCGCACCTTGAGCGCGACCTCGCCGGCCTCCGTCTCCTGCTTGGGGAACAGGGCCTCCAGCTCCCTGCCGACCATGCGGCGTACCAGGTCGTCGGGGGTGATGTCGGCGACCATGTCCCCGGCCACGTACGCGCCGTCACGCAGGGTGGTGACCCGCCGGCACAGCTCGAAGATCTCCTCCAACCGGTGCGAGATGAACAGCAGCGCGCAGCCCTGCGCGCGCAGCGTCCGGGCCACGCCGAACAGCCGGGCGACCTCCGTGCCGGACAGGGCGGCGGTGGGCTCGTCCATGACGAGCACCCGCGCCTGCCGCGACAGCGCCTTGGCGATCTCCACGAGCTGCTGGTCGGCGATCGACAGGCCGCGGGCCGGCTGGTCGGGGTCGAGGGGCACGCCGAGCCGCTCGAACAGCTCGGCGGCGCCGGCGCGCATGGCCCGCCGGTCGATGCCGAGGCGGCCGCGGGGCTGGCGGCCCATGAAGATGTTCTCCATGACCGACAGGTCGGGAAAGAGGGTCGGCTCCTGGTAGATGACGGCGACCCCGGCCCGCTGCGCGTCCGCGGGCCCGCCGAACTCCACCGGCTCGCCGTCCAGCAGGATCCGGCCCGAGTCCGGCCGGTGCACGCCGGACAGGATTTTCACGATCGTCGACTTGCCCGCGCCGTTCTCCCCCGCGAGCGCGTGCACCTCGCCGGGGAAGAGATCGAGAGAGACCTCGCGTACGGCGCGCACCGCACCGAACGCCTTGCTGACCTGGGAAAGGGATAGAACGGGAGTCTCATTCATTGCCGCACTCCCGGCAAAATCGTTTTAAGCGGTGGGAGGACGGTAAATCAGCGAGTGGCGAAGCGTCAATGCCTGGCTATTACAAGATTCCCAAGCACCCGAAGTCGTTCGGAAATTGTTACGTTTTAACCTATTTGCGCAAGGGCAAGAAGTCAGGCCGGGCAGATCTCGCGGCGATATCTGCCGGGCGCCACGCCGTACTCCCGTTTGAAGGCGTTGGCGAAGGCGAACTCCGAGGTGTAGCCGACCTTGGCGGCGATCTGGCCCAGCGGGGCGTCCGACGCGCGCATGAGGTGGGCCGCCGTGGCCAGGCGCCACCAGGTGAGGTACGCGAGCGGCGGCCGGCCGATCAGCTCGCCGAAGCGGCGCGAGAAGGCCGACCTCGACAGCCCCGCCCGCGCGCCCAGCTCCTGGACCGTCCACGGGTGGGCGGGATCCCGGTGGACGGCGTCCAGCGCGGCGCTGATGCCGGGATCCGCGAGCGCCTGCGCCCACCCGCCGACCGAGCACTGGCCGTGCTCCCCCTCGAACCAGGCCCGCAGGATGTAGAGCAGCAGCAGGTCCAGGAGGGACGACACCACCGTGTCCGCGCCCAGCCGCGGGCGCTGGATCTCGGCGCCCAGGGCCTCGACGGCGGCGCGCAGCTCGGTGTGGAGGCCGACGCCGGCCGGGAGGTGGATCAGGTCGGGAAGATCGCGCAGGATCGGGTGGGCCCGGCCCGGATCGAGCCGGTAGCCGCCGCACAGCAGCACCGTCGCCACGGGCCCGTCAACGAGCCCATCGACGGTGGCGGAGGCGAACAGGCCGGGACCGTCGTCCAGCGGGTCGCAGTCGGGCTCGGCGAGCGGGGTGGACGGCGAGTCCGCCATGGCGTAGCCGTGGCCGTGGGGGAAGAAGACCACGTCACCCACCGACAGCGCGATCGGATCGCCGTCCGGCCGGATCAACCAGCCCGACCCCCGCAGGACGACCTGGAACCCGGCGGAGCCGGGAACCGTCGGGAACCGCTGGCCCCAGGGGGCACGCCATTCGACGCGGGCCGATCGGGGGCTGCCGGTGCGCATGAGGGCGATCACATCGCTGAGCACGTCCACGGATGAAGCTTACGGGAGGACGATCGCGTATGAAATCCGGCTCGATGACGCATTGGTTGTCTCGCGGACGGCCCGTACGGTGGCCTGCATGAGAACAGTGCTGGTGACGGGCGCGACCGGGACGGTCGGCAGGCTGGTGGTGGCGCGGTTGACGGAGGCGGGGGCCGAGGTCAGGCCCTTCGGCCGGGCCCAGGGCGACCTGGCGGACCCCGGGTCGCTGCCGCTCGACGGGGTGGAGTCGGTGTTCCTGGTGTGGCCGTTCGCCACGGCGGAAGGGGCGCGGGCGGTGATCGACGCGATCGCGCGCCGGGCGCGGCGGGTGGTCTACCTCTCCTCCGCCGCGGTACGCGACCACGAACGCGAGGTCGAGCGGCTGATCGAGAAGTCGGGCCTGGAGTGGACGGTGCTGCGCCCGCACGCCTTCGCGGCCAACGCGCTGCGGTGGGCGGCGCGGGTGCGGGCGGGGGTGGTGCGCGGCTCGTACGGCCAGGCCGCCATGCCCATGCTGGACGAGCGGGACCTCGCGGCGGTGGCGGCACGGGCGCTGATGGAGGAGGGACACCATGGCGCCGTCCACGACCTGACCGGCCCGGAGTCGATCACCCAGGCCGACCAGGTCCGCATCATCTCCCAGATCACGAAATTTCCGGCGCACTGGGAGGAGGTCCCGCCCGACCGGACCCGTACGGAGCTCCTGGCCACGGGCTGGCCCCCGCAGGCGGTGGACGGCGTGCTCCAGGCCCAGGCGGACCTGGTCCGCCACCCGGCCCCCGTCACGCCGGCGGTCGAGGAGGTCACGAAGACCGCGCCCCGCACGTTCGGCGCCTGGGTGGCCGACCACGCCGAGGAGTTCCGCGTTCCCGGCGAACCACCCGAGACCATGCGTGCCGCCCGCATCCACGAATACGGGGACGAGATCCGCTTCGACCGGATCCCCACGCCGCGCCCGGGCCCGGGACAGGTCCTCCTCGAAGTGGCCGCCACCTCCTTCAACCCGTCGGAGGTCGGCCTGCGGGCGGGCCTGCTGCGCGAGGTGCTCCCGGTGAGCCTGCCGTACACGCTCGGCGCGGACGTCTCGGGCACGGTCGTCGCGCTCGGCGAGGGCGTGACGGGCCTGGCCCCGGGTGACCGCGTGTTCGGCCTGGTGGACGGCGCCGCCGCCGGATACGCGGCCGTGCCCGCGAGCGTCCTGGCCAGAGCGCCGCGGAGCATCCCGCTCGCCCACGCGGCCGCCGTCCCGGTGGCCGGGCTCACGGCGTGGCAGGCGATCCACGAGCACGCCCGCGTCATCCGTGGCGAGCGGGTGCTGATCAACGGGGCGGGCGGCGGGGTCGGCATGTTCGCCGTCCAGCTCGCCAAGCTCGCGGGCGCGACCGTGTTCGCCACGGCGAGCCCGCGCAGCGCGGCCGCGGTCGAGCGGTACGGCGCCGACGAGGTGATCGACTACACGACCACGCCGCTCCCCGGCGGCATGGACGTCGTGCTGAACCTGGCCGCGCTCCCCCAGGAGGACGCCGCCGCCCTGGCCGGACTCGGGCGCAGGACGATCACGATCGCCACCCCGATCGAGGGCGGCACCCACTTCGTGGCCCGCAACGACCCGGCTCAGCTCGCCGAGCTGGCCGAGCTCGTCGACCGGGGCGAGCTCACGGTCGAAGTGGCCGAGTATCGTCCCCTGACCGAGCTGGAGGAGGTCCACCGCGCGGCCGGGCAGGGCCGGACGCGCGGCAAGATCATTCTGCTGCCGGACTGAAGTGGCGCAGCACCTCGGGGTTGGCCATGGCGTCAGGATTGGCCGCCTGCTCGACGGGCGTGCCCAGCAGGATCTTGCGTACGGGCACCTCCAGCTTCTTGCCGGAGAGCGTACGGGGGATGCCGGGGACGGCGTGGATCTCGTTGGGCACGTGACGGGGGGACAGCTCCTTGCGCAGGGCGTCGCAGAGGGTCCGCTGGAGCGACTCGGTCAGCGTCGCGCCTTCGGCGAGCGTCACGTACAGCAGCAGCCGCCCCTCCTGCCCGAGCTGCCCGGTGTCGATCACGAGGCTGTCGGCGATCTCGTCGAACCGCTCGACGACCCGGTAGAACTCGCTGGTGCCCATCCGGACGCCGCCCCGGTTGAGGGTCGAGTCGGAGCGGCCGTAGATCACGCAGCTCCCGTCCTCGTTGATCTTGATCCAGTCGCCGTGCCGCCACACCCCGGGGTAGACGTCGAAGTAGCTCTCGAAGTAGCGCCGGCCGTCGGGGTCGTTCCAGAACATCACCGGCATCGACGGCATGGGCGCGGTCAGCACGAGTTCGCCCACCTCGCCGACGACCGGCTTGCCCGCGGGGTCGTACGACTCGACCTTCGCCCCCAGCGACCGGCACGGGATGATGCCCGCCCTGATCGGGTGGAGCATGGTCGCCCCGACGAACCCCGTGCACACGTCCGTGCCTCCGGAGAACGACCCCACAGGGACCCCGGGCAGCTCCGAGGCCACCCACGAGAACCCCTCCGGCGGCAGCGGCGACCCGGTCGAGCCGACGCCGCGCAGCCGCTCCAGCCCCTGGGGGTGGACCCCGGCCTTCAGCGAGGCCATGATGTACGGCGCCCCGACCCCGAAGTAGGTCACCTTCTCGGAGTCGGCGATCCGCCACAGCGCGGCGGGCGACGGATAGGTGGCCGCGCCGTCGTACAGCACCGGCGTGGCCCCCACCAGCAGGGCGCCGATGAGGTAGTTCCACATCATCCAGCCCGTGGTGGTGTACCAGAAGAACACATCGCCTTCGCCGATGTCCTGCTGGAAGGTGAGGGACTTGAGGTGCTCCAGCACCACGCCGCCGTGCCCGTGCACGATCGGCTTGGGCAGCCCGGTCGTGCCGCTGGAGTAGAGGATCCACAGCGGGTGGCCGAACGGCACCCGCTCGAACTCCAGCGGCCCCTCCTCGGCCCGCAGCCCCTCCCAGCCGATCACCTCGCCGTGCGGCACCTCCCGGGTGTGCGCCTCGGCGGGCCCGGCCTGCTGGGGCGCGCTGCCCTCGTCGAGTGCCGCCAGGTAGGGGATCCACACGGTCGCGCGCAGCGTGGGCAGCTGGGCGGCGATCTCGTTGACGGCGTCGGAGCGGTCGTAGGTCTTGCCGTTGTAGTGGTAGCCGTCGACCGCGATGAGCACCTTGGGCTCGATCTGCTTGAACCTGTCGACGATGCTCGGCACCCCGAAGTCGGGCGAGCCGGCCGACCAGATCGCGCCCAGGGAGGCGGTCGCCAGGAAGGCGATCAGGGCCTGCGGGATGCTCGGCAGGTAGGCGGCCACCCGGTCGCCGCGCCGCACGCCGAGGCGGGCCAGCCCCGCCCGGACGCGGGCGACCTCCTCGCGCAGCTCGTCCCAGGTCAGCTCCTGGCGGGCGCCGTCCTCGGACACGAACACCACGGCGGTGCCCTCGGTGCGGCGCAGCGCGTTCTCGGCGTAGTTGAGCGTGCTCCCCTCGAACCACGTGACGTCCGGCATCGTCCCGGAGAGCACCGGCCCGTCGCCCCGGTCGCCGACCACGTCGAAGTAGTCCCAGATCGACGTCCAGAACTCGCCCGGGTGCTCGACGGACCACCGCCACACGTCCTCATAGGGTCCCGGCCGTCCCAGCCACTCCAGGTAGCGGGTCAGCCCGGCCTTCGCGACGACCTCTTCGCTCGGCTCCCAGAGAAGCTCGCCCTCAGCAACCATGTGCCCATCCTGTCGCCCGTCGGGGGGAAAGTCATACCCGGACCCCCACATAACTTGCTATCTCCGTAGGTGGTCCACCGCCATACGCGCCGCCGTGCCGATCACCGCGTCCGCGCGCGGCTGGTTGAGCGCGGTGCTGAACGAACGCGTGCACACGGCCACGGCGTAGCGCCGGCCGTCCGGGTACTCGACGACCCCCGACTCGCTGCGCAGCGTGGGCAGCGTGCCGGTCTTGCCGCTGACCGCGACGTCGTCGTACGGGAAGCCGGAGGCCAGCCGGTGCGGCCACACCTGCATGTTGAGCACGCCGCGCATCCAGGCGCACGACTCCTGCGAGGCCGCCTCGTCCCGCCAGATCATCCCGAACAGCGCGGCCAGCTCGCGCGGGGTGGACCGGTTCGCCCGCGCGGGGTCGAGCACGCTCAGGCGCGCGATGTCCTCCGGATCCACGAACGGCCACGCGTGCCCGGCGTCGACGGCCATGCTGCCGAGGAGCTCCCGGGCGCTCTGCGTCACCCGCGTCCCGTCGAGCCCGAACCCGGCCAGCATGGTGTTGATCGCCTCGCACCCGACCCGGCCCAGCAGCACGTCGGCCGAGGTGTTGTCGCTCACCGCGATCATCAGGTACGCCAGGTCGCGCAGCGAGATCGTCACGTCGTCGAGCATCGCCGAGAGCCCCGTCGGCCCCGAGACCCTGTCCTCGGCCGTGACGGTCACGCGTTCGGAGAGGTCCAGCAGCCCGGCGTCGGCCTGCCCGCAGAGCGCCACCAGCAGCGGCACCTTGAACATCGACGCCGTGGGCACCGGCTCGTCCGGCCCGTGCCCCACCTCGCGCCCCGAGTCGATGTCGGCCGCGTACAGCCAGCCCCGCACCCCCGCCGCACGGAACAGCGCCTCGAAGTCCGGCGTGCTCATGCGAGCATCCCCGGCCTGCGGCTGATCCGCCGCACGGACACCGCGCCCTCGTCCGTCATCCCGGCGCTCTCCTTCAGCGTGCGTACGGCGACGGCCGAGAAGTCGTCGACCAGTTCGTCGATCGGGGCGGCCACCGCCTGGCGCCAGGCGGTGGAGACCCGGCACGTGATCGGCGAGCCTAGCAGCGGCCGCCAGACCAGCCCCGGGAGCTCCACCTTCGGCCCGAACGCCACCGCCGCGCCCGCCAGCACCAGCCCGAGCCCGGCGCCCTCGTGCACCTGTACGGGGACGTAGCCGTGGCGGCGGCACTCCGAGAGCATCTCCGCGTACAGCCCCGGCTCGCCCTCCTGGGGCGGCATCAGCAGCTCCCGGCCCGCCAGGTCGGCCAGGTGCACCTCGCCGACTCCGGTGAGCGGGTCGCCCTCGGCCAGCAGCACACCTTGCGGCTGCGCCAGCACCTGGCCGAACCGCAGGCCGGGCGCGGCGACCGGATGGCGGACGAGGCCGACGTCGATCGTCCCCTCGGCCAGCGCCGTCACCTGGTCGGCGGTCCAGATCTCGGCGGGCGCGAGGCGTACCGCGGGATTGGTCTCGCGGAAGCCCGCGACCAGGGCGGCGATGGCGGCGGCGGCCAGGTCGGGCGGGAGGCCGACCTTGAGCACCGTGCCCTCGCCCTGCCTGGCCAGCTCGTGCAGCCGGTCCACCCGGGCCACGATCTCGCGGGCCTCGCCCAGGAGCAGCCGGCCCGCCTCGGTGAGCCGCACCTGGCGGGCCGAGCGGTCGAACAGCCGCACGCCGAGCTCCTCCTCCAGGCGCTTGATGCGCTGGCTGAGCGGCGGCTGCGCCATGCCGAGCCGGATGGCGGCGTTGCCGAAGTGGAGTTCCTCCGCGACGACGGTGAAGTAGCGAAGGTGCCGGACGAGGTCCACGACCAGCCACTATATCCAGATTTATATCTGTAAGGCGCTCATATCAGTATTGGACACCATTGCCGTCCCTCTGGTGTCCTCTGCTCCATGGCACCACAAACGGGGACAATGTACGCACGGCGCCGCCGCTGGCCGTGGATCGTTCCGGGGCTCCTGATCCCGGTCGTGGCGGCGGCAGGCGTCATCTGGGCGCTGCGCACGGAGGGCTCGCCGGAGGAGACGGCCGACAAGTATCTTTCGGCCTGGTCCGCCCAGGACTATGCGGGGATGCGCGCTCTGGTGGCCGACCCGCCCGCCGACTTCGAGACCTGGCACCGGCGCTTCCGCACCGACCTCAAGCTCACCGAGGCGTCCTTCGACCGCCCCAGGCCGACGGGCGTCTTCGCCTCCTCCCCGGGGGACGAGGTCGGCTTCCAGGCCAAGCTGCTCGGACAGCAGGACTGGACCTACGACGGCGAGCTCAAGCTCGTGGAGCGCGACCGCAGGTGGAAGGTCGCCTGGACGCCGGCCACCATCCACCCGCTGCTCAAGAAGGGACGCTCGCTGCGGGTGATCTCCCAGCAGGGCGACCCGCTGCGGGTCCTGGCCGCCGACGGCACCGCGATCAACACGCCGTCCGCGCCCGGCTCCGTGCAGCAGCTCGTGGAGGGCATCAGGCAGACGTTCCCCGACCGCTTCAAGAAGCCCGCCCGCTCCCGGATCGATCTGTACGAGGGGGACAAACCCATCCAGACGGTCGTCCGCGCCAGTGGATACCGCCCGCTCCGGACCACCATCGACCTGAAGGTCCACAGCGCCGGGGCCAAGGCCCTGGAGGACGTGTCGGAACCGGCGTCCCTGGTGGCGCTGCGCGCCTCGACCGGCGAGATCCTCGCGGTGGTGAACAAGCCGGGGGGCTTCAACCGGGCCCTGCTCGGCAAGTATCCGCCCGGCTCGACGTTCAAGGTGGTGACGGCCTCCGCGCTGGTCGCGGACGGGGTCGAGCCGTCCCGCCAGGTCACCTGCCCCGCCGAGAAGAACATCGGCGGCTTCCCGTTCCACAACGCCGACTTCGAGGACTTCGGCACGCTGTCGTTCCAGGACGCGTTCGCGCATTCGTGCAACACGACGTTCGGGGAGATGAGCGTGGGCCGGCTGAACGGCGGCCGGCTGGCGCAGGTCGCCCGCAGCTTCGGGTTCGGGACCCCGATCACCCCCGGCGTGCCCGCGGTCCGCGCCGAGTTCCCGGACACGAAGGACGACACGGACCTCGCCTCCGCCGCCATCGGCCAGGGCCGCGTCCTGGCCAGCCCGCTCAACATGGCCTCGGTCGCGGCCGCCATCGCCTCCGGCGCCTGGATCTCCCCGACCCTCGTCAAGGAGGAGCCGATCCCGGACGCCCAGCCCACCAACCCCCGGCCGCTGGAGGACGGCGTGGTGGCGGCCCTGCGCAAGCTGATGCCGGCCGTGGTGACGGACGGCACCGCCCACGCCGTCCAGTTCCCCGAGGGCACGGCCGGCAAGACGGGCACCGCGGAGTTCGGGTCCGGCAAGGAGCCGCCGACCCACTCGTGGTTCATCGGTTACCGCGGCGACGTGGCCTTCGCGGTCATCGCCGAAGGCGCGGGCACCGGCGCCGGCGTGGCCGCCCCGGCCGCCGCCCGCTTCCTCGACAACCTCGGCAGCGCCGGCACGTGATGCTAGGCGGTGCGGCCGACCGGCGAGGTGAGGCCCGCCACGGCGGCGACGACCTCGGAGGCGTTGGAGAGGTCGGGCAGCACCACGTCGGCCCCCGCCTCGCGCAGCTCTGCCGCCATGGACCGGCCCGAGGCGACCCCGATCATCGCCGCGCCGCCGATCTTGGCGGCCTGGACGTCCCGCGTGGAGTCCCCGATCACCACGGTGTTCGCCGCGGTGAACGGCGTGCCCAGGCGCTCCTTGGCCCGGGACTGCGCCACCTGCAGCAGCGTCGCCTTGGGGTAGACCTCCTCGCCGTACCCGCCCAGCGTGAAGTCGATGTGCTTGTCCAGCCCGAACGCCTTGAGCTTGTGCACGGCGTTGCTCCTGATGGTCCCGGTCAGCACCGTCTGGATCACGCCGTCGAGCCTGGACACCGACTTCAGCGCGTCCTTGGCCCCCGGCAGGGCCCGCCCCTCCTTGGCCAGCCGCCCGCGCCGGTCGGCGAAGGCCACGGCCAGCGCCGACAGGAACTTGGGCAGATGGTCGTCCTCGGCCAGGATGCCGTTGACGGCGAGCGTCTCGAAGACGATCTCGGAGTCCGGGCGCCCCAGCGGGGGCACGAGTTTGACCAGCGGTCGCCCGGTGACGAGGCGGAACGCCTCCGCGTAGGCGTCTCTGGTCACGATGGCGACGTCGACCAGCGTGAGGTCGATGTTCCACAGCACAAGGCGGTTGATGGCAGCCTCCTGGGGGGTGACCCTGCATAGGGTACGGCGGGCGCCGCCGTTCGTGTTCACATACGGTACGGCCGGCGCGATACGCGGAGCCGACGCCTTGGCGATTCGGGCATGAAGGTTTTACGCGAAATTCAGCGCGTCCGACAGCGTGTCGACCACGGGAAAGCCGATGCTCGCCAGCTCGGCGCGGGTCGTCATCCCGCCCGTGTACAGCACCGCCCTGGCCCCCACGTGCCGCGCGGCGAGCCCGTCGTCCACGCTGTCGCCGATCACCAGGACCTCGGCGGGATCGATCCCGAGGGCCGTGATGTGTGCCGTCATGTGCGCGGCCTTCTCGCCGCCCGTGGTGCCCAGCAGCCCGTCGATCCGGGTGAAGTGCCGGGTGATGCCGAACGAGTCGACCTTGGGCACGAGGTGCGCGTGCGGCGCCATCGAGCAGAGCGACTGGGTGCCCGTCCAGTTCGCGAGGGCCAGCTCTGCGTCGGCGGCCAGCGCGCAGGCGTCGCTCAGCCGGAAGTAGTGCTCGTGGAACCCGTCGTCGAGCAGCTCCCACTCCCCCTCGGTCAGGGGGCGGCCGAGCATGCGCTCGTAGGCGACCCAGATGGGCCGGGTGTAGACCGCGCGGAAACCGTCGGCGGTCATCTCAGGAAGCTCGTACGGCTTGAAGACCTCGTTGGTGGCTCCCACCACGGCGTCGATGTCGTGGAAGAGCGTGCCGTTCCAATCCCAGATGATGTGCTTTGTCATGTTGCGACAAGCTTAGACGGCACGTGTGACGTTTCGATGAACGCCCAGAACAGGGGCCGCGGCCATCCGGCCACGACCCCTGGAGGGAGAGCTAGCCGCAGGCCTTCGCGGTGGCGCCGGTGCCGTTCTGGCCACCACGGCCGCCGTTCCACTGGATCGAGGCACTGCCCCAGGCGCACATGTTGTTGGCCCAGACCATGTTGCCCCAGTGCCGGCCCTTGTTGCCCGCCTTGAAGCGGAACTGGTCGTAGCGGCCGTCCGCCGCGTAGACGCTGATGGTGCCGGTCGCCGAGGAGGCCGTGCGGATCTCGACCCAGTTGGTCTTGCACTTGCCGGACCACCAGAGCTTGATCGTTCCGACGTTGCCGTCGAGGCGGCTCTTGATGGGGGCGGTCTTGACCACCTTGGCCGAGTTCCAGCAGCCCGACTTGGACGGGTCCTTGTGGTCGCCCGGCTTGGCCTGGGCGTGCGCGGGCGCGCCCGCCAGGAGGACCGCCGCGACGGCTCCCAGGACAGTAGCGGCAACTCGAAGCTTCACTTGGACCGACTCCTTGCGTAAACAACACTTGCTAGATCGCGACACTAGCGAGGCCCGGCTCCAAACGGTCAAGGAAGTGTGATCGATGTAACGTCGTTGTTATGATCGCAGAAGGTCGGAAATCTCCTGCGTGGCATACCACATGAGCTCGTGCGCCTCGGCCCCGTCCACGGTGAATCTCGCGTCGTCGTCGCCCCCGTCCGCGGCCGGCAGCGCGGCGACGGCGGCCTCGATGTCGGTGATCGCCTCGTGGTCGTCGATGTGCACCGCGGCCACCTTGGCCAGCGGGATCGGGTCGGCGAGGCGCACTCTCGCCCGTTCCTCCAGATCGACTCCGGCGGCGACCGAGCGCTCCGACACCTCGGCGGCGACCACCACGCGCCGGAACGCGGTCTCGGCGCCGTCGGCGCGGTCGGCGGCCAGCATCCGCAGCGACGCGCGGGCCGCCTCGGTGAGCGCCACGTATTCGAGCTCCTCGGTGTCACCCGAGGCGTACCACTCGGTCAGCGCGGGGGTCACCGCGTAGCCGGTCAGCGGGGCCGGACCCAGCTCTCCCGACTCGACCGCCTGGGCCAGTGCCGGGAGAGTGCACGGCAGATAGACGCGCATGACGAACCTTTCGTGCTTTCTTTCTGGCCGAGCTCAGCTCGGCGTGCCGAGATGGAGGTCCGCACTCGGCGGCGGCCCTGTCTCGGCGTACAAGGGCTCTATCATGCCCGTCGCAGCGTGAGACGGAGGAGAGACTCGAGTTCCTCGATGGTCGAGTCGGCATCTTTGTGATGGATGCCGGCGATGCCGAGCGCGCGGGCGGCCAGGATGTTGGCCTCGATGTCGTCGATGAACACGCACTCCTCGCAGGCCAGGCCGATCAGCTCGACCGCGTGGTGGTAGATGCGCGGCTCGGGCTTGCGCATCCCGACCTCGCCGGAGATCACGACCGCGTCGAAGAGCTCGTCCCAGTCGGCGCGGGGATACTCATTCGACCAAGAGTTAGATACCAAACACGTTTTGACACCATTTTTTCGTACGTCGCGGAGCATGTCGTACATTGCGTCAACGCGTTCGAATCCCGCGAACATCCGCTCCAGCAGCCCTTCGGCCACGGGCGGCACCCCGTCGACGGTCAGCAGCCGGGCGGCGAGGTCGCGCTCGAAGGCGGAGCCGTCGATCTCGCCCCTTTCCAGCGCGTGGACGACGCTTTCGCCGACACCGTCGCCGTAAGCGTGGTCGACCATCTTCCGCATCACGTGGCGGTAGTGGTCTCCGTCGATCCTGTCCGCCGCGATCCAGCGCGCGATGGAGTCGGAAAGGCTGGTCGTCAGCACCCCGCCCCAGTCGATGAGCACACCCGTAAGCACCGTTCCAGAATAGAACGTCACCGGCACTTATAAACCGTTAAAACCCCATAAAAAGGTCGCCCGATATATCCGGTTAAGGTGTGCTTCCAGCGATAGTCGCTACCCAGAAAGGACCGCCGTGCGGACGACGATCCTGATCACCTCCCCCGACCGATGGACCGCCCCGGGACTGGAACTCTTCGAGTTCGCGCCGATCTTTCCCGGCGGCCCGGAATGGCTCACCAAACCGGTCCTCATCGCCCTGCTCAGCTCGGTCATCGCCATCGCCCTGTGCTGGGCCGCGTTCGCCAAGCCGAAGATCATCCCACGCGGCTGGCAGAGCATCGGCGAGTACGCGTACCTGTTCGTACGCGACCAGATCGCCCGGCCCAGCCTCGGCGCCGACTCCGACCGATGGATGGGCTTCCTCCTCACGACCTTCCTGACCGTGCTCATCTGGAACCTGATGGGCATCGTCCCGCTCATCCAGTTCCCCGTCGCCGCGCACATCGCCTTCCCCCTGGTGCTGGCGCTCATCGTGTACGGCATCAAGGTCTACCTCGGCGTCCGGCACCACGGCGTGCGCGGCTACCTGAGGGGCATCGTGCATCTCCCGGGCCTGCCCGGCTGGGCGTACGGCCTCTATGCCCCGCTGATCCTGGCCGAGGTGTTCATCACGTCGCTGTTCACCCACTTCGTGCGGTTGTTCGCGAACATGTTCGCCGGCCACATCCTCGTGGCCTTCTTCAGCTCGGTGGGCTTCTGGTTCCTGTTCGAGCGGCTCACCCCGCTGGGCGCGGGGCTCGGCGTCCTCGGCGTGCTGATGACGATCGTGATGACCGCGTTCGAGATGTTCATCCAGTTTCTACAGGCGTTCCTGTTCGCCATGCTGGCCGGGATGTTCATCGCCAGCGGCCTGCGCGGCGCGCACTAGCTAGCGCGTGACCTGGGCGGCCAGCTTGCGGTGCGCCGCGGAGCGCAGCACGCCGGCCGCCTTCTCCGCGTCGGCGGCGGGGGCCTCGGTCAGGTAGCCCTTGGCCTGCTTGAGCGTGAGCAACCTGGTGACGGACTGGTCGAGCCGGTCCTTGGAGATCCGGCCCGACCTCACCGCCGCCACCACCGCCTGGTAGGCCTTCGGCAGGTCGTTCGGCATGAGCAGCAGGTCGGCCCCGGCCAGCACGGCCCGCACCGCGATCTCCCCGTCGTTGTACTTCTTGCGCACGCCCTCCATGTTGAGCGCGTCGGTGGAGATCACGCCCTTGAAGCCGAGCTTCTGCCGCAGCAGGCCGGTCAGGATGGGCTTGGACAGCGTGGCCGGGTCGCCCGACGGGTCGAGCTTGGGGAAGACGAGGTGGGCGCTCATCACGGCGTCCACGCCCGCGTCGATCGCCGCCCTGAACGGCGGCGCGTCGATCTTCTCCCACTGCGCCTTCGTGTGCTTGATCACCGGCAGCCCCGTGTGGCTGTCGACGTCGGTGTCGCCGTGGCCGGGGAAGTGCTTGGCGGTGGCGGCCACCTTCGCCTCGCCGAACCCCTTGACCGCCGCCGCGACCATCTTCGCCACCCGCGCCGGGTCGTTGCCGTAGGCCCGGGGGCCGATGACCGGGTTCTTGGGGTTCACGTTCACGTCGGCGACCGGGGCGAAGTCGAGGTTGACGCCGAGCGCGCGCAGCTCCTCGCCGGTGGCCCTGGCCACGGCCCGCGCCCGGTCGGGGTCCTTGGTGGCGCCGATCTGGGCGGCTCCGGGGAAGTCGGTCATCAGCGCGGACATCCTGGCCACCAGGCCGTTCTCCTGGTCGGTGCCGATCAGGAGCGGGACGTCCGCGGACGCGCGCTGCAGGCCGTTGGTGAGGCCGACGACCTGGCCGACGCCCTTGATGTTGTGCGGGAAGAGGATCACGCCGCCGAGGTGGTACTTCGCGATCACCTTGGCCGGGGTCTGGGCGCCGTACCTGGCCTGGTTCTCGCCCGACACCGTGCCGGCCGCGGTGCCGTACAGGACGGGCATGAAGAGCTGGCCGACCTTCTCCTCGACGCTCATCTTCGCCAGGACACGCTCGACGGCGCCCTGCCGCGCCTGCGGCGGGCTCTGCGGCGTCGTCTGCGGAGGCGTCGTTTGCGGGGTCTGCGCGGGCGGTGCGGCCTTGCCTCCTCCGGTCGGGGTCGCACCCGCCGGGCTGCCGCCTGCGCCGCAGGCTGTCAGAGCGATCGCGAGGAGGCCTGCCGTACCGATCCGTCGAAGCATGCCTCCAAAGGTATCCATGAGACAACCCACACCAGACCGTCCCTTTACCAAGACGGCCGGATGTGGACCCCGGTTACAGCCCCAGCCGGGTGAGCCCGGACAGGTGCACACGGGCCGCCGCACGCGCCTGCGCCGCCGTCGTCTGCGCCCGCGCGGCCTCGGCGGCCCGCTCGCACTGCTCGAGCGTGTGCGCGGCCAGCACGGCGCGTACGGCGGGCAACGCCGCGGCGCCCATCGACAGCGAGGAGACCCCGAGCCCGACGAGCACGCAGGCCAGCGCCGGGTCGGCGGCCGACTCGCCGCAGACGCCGCACGGCTTGCCCGCTCTCGCGGCGGCGGCCGCGGTCATGGCGACCAGGTCCAGCAGCGCGGGCAGCCACGGGTCGTGCAGCGCGCTCACGGCGCCGACCTGGCGGTCCGCGGCGTAGGCGTACTGGGCGAGGTCGTTGGTGCCGATCGAGACGAAGTCCACCCGGGTGAGCAGTTCGCGGGCGCGCAGCGCGGCCGACGGGACCTCGACCATCGCGCCCACGTTCGTCAGGCCCCTGGCCCGGCACTCCTGCGCGAACCACGCGGCCTCCTCGGCCGTGGCCACCATCGGCGCCATCACCTGGAGCCGTTCGGAGGCGATGGCCGCGAGCGCGCCGAGCTGCGCCGCCATGACGTCGGGGAATCTCCTGAACCTGCGCAGCCCCCGCTCACCGAGCGCCGGGTTCGGCTCGGCGGGCCCGGGCAGGAACGCCAGCGGCTTGTCCGCGCCCACGTCCAGGGTTCGCACGACCACCTTGCCGCTGGGGAACGCCTCCAGCGCCGCGCGGTAGGCCCGCCGCTGCTCCCCCGTGGACGGCGGCTCGGTCCTGTCGAGGAAGAGGAACTCGGTGCGGTAGAGCCCGATCCCCTCGGCCCCGGCGTTGACGGCGTCGTCGAGGTCCGCGGGGCCGCCGATGTTGGCGAGCAGCGGAACCGGGTGCCCGTCGGCGGTCCTGCCCGGTCCCTTCGCCGCGGCGATCGCCGCCTGCCGCGCGGCGTCCGCGCCGACCGCCTCGGCCACGTCGGACTCGGCCGGCTCGACGCGTACGTCTCCCGACGTGCCGTCGGCCATCACCCGGACGCCCGGCGGGATCTCCAGCGCGCCCGGGCAGGCCACGACGGCGGGCACGCCCATCGCCCTGGCCATGATCGCGGTGTGGCTGGTGGGGCCGCCCTCTTGGGTGACGAACGCGGCGACGTCCTCCTTGCGCAGCATCGCCGTGTCGGCGGGCGCGAGGTCCCTGGCGACCAGCACGTACGGCTCCTCGGGCGCGACCGGGAGCCCCTGCATGGCGTGCCCGTAGAGCAGCGCGATCACGCGGTCCCTGATGTCGTCGAGGTCGGCGGCCCGCTCGCCCAGGTAGCCCCCGGACCCGGCCAGTACGTGCCGATATTTCGTGAAAGCTTCAAAAACCGCCCTCGGGGCGGCCAGGCCGCGGTCGATCAACGTTCGCACCTTGACGACCAGCCCGGGATCCTCGGCCATCAGCGCCTGGGCCTTGAGGATCTCCTCGGCCTCGCCGCCTGCCTGGTTCCCCCGGGCCTCCAACTCTCCCGCGACCTGTGTGAGCGCGGCCATCGCGCGCTCCTTCTCCTGATCCGCCTCACCGGTGTAGGTGGCGCCCTCGGGGGGTTCGGGCACGGAGACGGTCAGCACGTACGCGGGGCCGTGCCCGATGCCCGGGCTGACCCCGACCCCCCGCAGGTTCATGGCGCCGCGGCGATCGCGGCCAGCTCGTCGAGGACCTCTTCCGACCCCTCGCCCTCCGCGCTGATCACGACGGTCTCGCCCTGCCTGACGTCCAGGGCCATGATCGCGAGGATGCTCTTGCCGTTGACCTGCTGGCTGCCGTGGGACTTCGTCACCGTGATGTCCATGGGGGCCTTCTTCGCCCGCTGGACGAACGTCGCCGCGGGCCGGGCGTGCAGCCCCACTTCCGCCGCCACGGTGACCTTGCGCTCACCCATTACTCCTCCTTCTGGTGCCGGTCCAGACCAGCCGGACCCTCGTGCGATAGCGCGTGTACATTCTGCCGTCTCGGCGAACACGCTCGTTCCGGAGCTATTCCCATCGGAAGAGCTCGTCCCCCGCGTGAACCGCCCCCTCCGCGACCTCCGTCACGGACCCGGAGAGGGCGTCGAGCGCGACGACCGGGCAGACCGGCGAGCGGCCGCCCGCTTCGACGACCGCCGGGTCCCAGGCCACGACGGGCTGACCGGCGCTCACGCGGTCGCCCTCGGCGGCCAGGAGCTCGAACCCCTGGCCTTTGAGCTGGACCGTGTCGATGCCCAGGTGCACCAGGACGCCTCTGCCGTCGTCTCCGACGATGACGTACGCGTGCGGATGCAGTTTCATGATCTTTCCAGCTATGGGGGCTACGGCCTTGCCCGGCCCGCGCAGCGGGTCGATCGCGGCCCCCGGCCCGACCAGCCCGGCGGAGAACACCGGGTCGGGCACGGCGGCCAACCCCACAGCTGCCCCCTCAACCGGGGCGAGAACAGTCGTCATGGTCTCGCCCTTAGCCGATGATGTCCTCGATGTCGCTGGCGATGGTGTCCGCCTCCGGCCCGACGACGACCTGGACCACGTTCCCCGCGGCCATCACGCCGTGCGCGCCCGCCGCCCTGAGGGCGGCCTGATCGACCTTGGACGCGTCGTGCACCTCCGTGCGCAACCGGGTGATGCAGGGCTCGATCTCGATGATGTTGTCGGCCCCGCCCAAACCGGCGATGATCGCGTTCGCGTCAGCCGCCATCCGGCCCTCCCTCGAGCTCTTGTGACCAGGCTATTTCAGTCGGTCTGGGTGACCTTGTTCAGCCCGCGCGGCGCGTCGGGGTCGATGCCGAGCCTGCGGGCCAGCGCCTCGGTGAGCAGCTGACCGGGCACGATCAACCCCATCGGAGCCACCCATTCGGGCAGGTCGGGGCCGTTCAGCGCGGCGGTGCCCGCCCGTGCGAGCGCGTCGCCGCCACCGATCGTGTACGCCGCCGCGCCCGCGGCCACCACCCGCTCGGCCAGCGCGACCGTACCGGACAGGGTCGGGCTGTTCTCGGCGGCGACCAGCAGCGCGGGCGTGTCGGCGTCGACCACGGCGATGGGGCCGTGCAGCAGGTCGGCGTAGGACAGGCCCATGGCGTGCAGGTAGCAGGCCTCCTTGAGCTTCAGCGCCGTCTCCAGGGCCGTCGAGAACGCCAGCCCGCGCCCGGACACGACCACGCCCGGTTTGTCCAGCAGGCCCTCGACCACGGCCTCCAGGTCGCCCGGCTCGGTGATCAGCTTCTCCACCGCCTCGGGCACCCGCCGCAGGTCCTCCGCGTCCACATCGGCGCCCAGGCCCAGCGCGAGCACCGCCAGGGCCGCGAGCTGCGTCGTGTACGTCTTGGTCGCGGGAACGGCCTTCTCCTCGCCGGCGACCGTGCACAGGGCCACGTCGGCTGCCTGCGCGAGGGGGCTCTGCTCGCCGCCGTTCGTGATGCCGACGGTCCTGGCCCCGCAGTCCTTGGCCCAGGCGAGCGTCTCGACGATCTCCTCGGTGCGCCCCGACTGCGAGATCGCGACGGCCAGCACCCCGTCCAGGTCCAGCTTGCGCTTGTACGTCGTGGCGATCGAGGGAGCGGCCAGCGCGGCCAGGCGGCCCGCGTGTGATTCGACCAGGTATCGCCCATAAACTGCAGCATTGTCAGAGGTACCGCGCGCGATGAACAGCAGCTGGCGAGTCTGCTCGCCCACTGCTCTCACCTCGTCGACCCTCGGCAGCAGGGAGTCCAGGGTGGCCCGCAGCGCGGCCGGCTGCTCGGCGATCTCGCTGCGCATCTTCGTGGTCATCTCGGGCTCTTTCCTTGATCGACTGCGACGCGGACTTGACCGTCTTTCGCGACATGTGGTCTAGTCCGGACTAGACCAGTACGAACCATAACCCATTGCCAAGGTCGCGATCGAGGGGAGGATCCGTGGCGCACATCGATCCGGACAGCCCGGTGCCCAAGTATTTCCAGCTCCGCGAGATCCTGTTGGACCTCATCGACAGCGACGAGCTGAGCATCGGGGCGGCCATCCCGTCCGAGCGCGAGCTCTGCCAGCGCTTCGGCCTGTCCAGGATGACCGTACGGCAGGCCGTCGACCACCTCGTGTCCGAGGGTCGCCTGCACCGGGTGCCGGGCAAGGGGACGTTCGTCGCCCGGCCCAAGATCGAGCTGGCGCTGCAGCTGACGTCGTTCACCGACGACATGAGGGCGCGGGGCATGATCCCGGGCTCGCGCGACCTCGATCGCCGGACCGTGCGGGCCAGCGCGCACCTCGCCAAGGAGCTGGGGATCCAGCCGGGCGAGGAGGTGCACTTCATCGAGCGGCTGCGGATGGCCGACGGGGAGCCGCTGTCCATCGAACGGGCGCACATCCCGGTCAAGCTCGCCCCTGACCTGGGTTCCCACGACTTGTCGGATAAATCACTTTATGAGCTGCTGGAGAGCCGCTACGGCCTGGTCATGGACGCCGGCGAGCTCACCATCGACGGCGGCATCGCCGACCCGAGCGACGCGGACCTGCTGAAGCTCCCGCGCGGCGGCGCCGTACTGCTGCTGCAGCGCAGGTCGTTCGCCGGCGGCATCTGTGCGGAGCTGGGCGTGTCCACGTATCGTGCGGATCGCTACCAGTTGCGCACCATCCTGGAAATGCCCGTAAGACGGGGCTGAGGCCTCACCCGGCTCGGAGGAACGCCCGGTGAACGAGACCACCGCCGCCCGGCCTTCGCCGTTCGCTCGCGTGATGACCGTGCTCCAGCGGCTGGGCCGCTCCCTCATGCTGCCCATCGCCGCCCTGCCCGCCGCCGCCCTGCTGCTGCGCTTCGGCCAGCCCGACATGCTCGGCTCCAACGGCGCCGAGCCGGGCGGCCTGGCGGACGTGGCCGGGTTCGCCTGGATGAACCAGGTCGCCGAGGTGCTGGCCGCGGCCGGCGCGGCGCTGTTCGAGAACCTGCCGTTGCTGTTCGCCGTGGGAGTGGCGATCGGCTTCGCCCGCAAGGCCGACGGCTCCACCGCCCTGGCCGCCGTGGTCGGCTACCTGGTCTTCGACCGGGTGACCAAGGTGATGTTCTTCGGCTCCGACATCCGCGACACCGTCCTCATCAAGGAGGCCCAGGCCCAGGGCATCAAGGAGATCATCAACTACGGCATGCAGAACCCGACCAAGGTCCTCGGCGGCATCGTCATGGGCCTGGTCGCCGCCCTCCTCTGGCAGCGCTTCCACCGCATCAAGCTGCCGTCCTGGCTGGCCTTCTTCGGCGGTCGCCGATTCGTCCCCATCATCACCTCCATCGTGGCCCTGCTCCTCGGCGTGGTCTTCGGCTGGCTCTGGCCGGTGATCGGCGAGTGGATCCGCCACGCCGGCGAGGCCCTGGCCGCCATCGGCCCGATCGGCACCGGCATCTACGGCCTCATCAACCGCCTGCTCATCCCCCTCGGCCTGCACCACTTCGTCAACTCCGTCGTCTGGTACGTGGTGCCGCAGTGCGAGGTGGGCGGCCGGGTGCTGGGCGGGGACTGGAACTGCTACTTCGGCGGCGCCCCGCACGCCGGCCAGTTCATGGCCGGCTTCTTCCCCGTCATGATGTTCGCCCTGCCCGCCGCCGCCCTCGCCATGTGGCGCGCCGCCCCACCCCACCGCCGCGCCACGGTGGGCGGCATCATGCTCTCGGCCGCCCTGGCGTCGTTCGTCACGGGGATCACGGAGCCGATCGAGTTCGCCTTCATCTTCGTGGCCCCCCTGCTCCTGGTGGTGCACGCCATCCTGACCGGCCTGGCCATGGCCCTGACCACCTTGATCGGCGGACAACTGGGATTCGGCTTCTCCGCCGGCCTGCTCGACATGCTCCTGAACGCCAGCAAGTCGAACACCCAGAATTTGCCCGGGATCCTGATCTTGGGGGTGATTTACGGCGTCGTCTACTACGCCGTCTTCACCTTCCTCATCCGCAAACTCAACATCCTCACCCCGGGCCGCGAACCCGAACCCGACCTCGACTCAGGCGAAACCTAGCCCCCAACCCACACCCCCACCCCAAGCCGCTCCACCCACCGGCAGAGACGCCCCACGGCCGCGCCCGGCGCCCACCAACGGCGAGACGGCGGCACCCACCACAGCCCAGCCTGGGACGCCATAAACGGGACGCCCACGCAGCCCCACGACCACCGCGCCACGGACGACACGCCCTCCCAGCCCCCGACCACCGCCCGGCCGAACGCCCCGCGAGCGAGCCCCCACAAGCCCCAGGCCACCCCGCCGCAGCGCCATACCGCCGCCCCACGTGCCTCGCCCCGCCCTCCAAAGCGCCGCGTCGGCAGAGACGCCCCACGGCCGCGCCCGGCGCCCATCAATGGCGGAGCCCACTCGCACCCCGAAAAAGGGCCGACCACCACCCCACTACACGCATGCCCAAAAGGGTTTGGGGCACCCGCAACCCAGCCAATCACGTCCGGAATAGCCACCCACCCCCACCCCAAGGGGATCCAACTTCCAAAAATCTTCTCCATCAAAGACAGACAAACCCAGCCACCCCCAGGAGAAGTTGGCGGCATTTGTATTCCTGGCCCAGACCGAAAACTCCTTATAACGATTCTTTCTTCGTCCAAGAATTTGGAGGATGCGTGTCAACAACCCCCCGCATCGGCGTCACCCCCACCCCCGAACCCCCCTACGACGAAGAGCAGCCGACATCGGAAATCGCACCCCCGGAAATCCACGGCACCCTGGCCCTGGACCCCCACCCCCTCGTATGGGGCCCGCCGGGATCCATCCCCGATGAGCGCAAGCTGCGCCACCTCGGCCAGGCGCTGGCAGAGGTGCTCGCGGGCCGCCGACCGCCGGAGACCGTGGCCGACAAGCTCACAGCTCGCGCCTACCGAGAGCTGGTCCAGGCAGGCAAGATGATCAGGACCAGCCGCCCCCCGTTCGCCGGCAGCGTGCACGTCAAGGAGCCCAGAGACGGTGCCGTGGAGATGTGCATGCTGGTGCACTGTGGCGACCGCAACCGCGTCCTGGCGATACGGCTCGAACGGAGGGGCGCCCAATGGCTCTGCACGGACTTCGAAACGGCGTAGAAAAAGGCATTTAAAGAGCCCAGAAAAGACATGGCAGAAAAAAGAGACCCCCACACGAGGTGGGGGTCTCAAAAAGAAGCGTCAGGCGGCGTTCTTGGGATCGCCGTGGCAGCGCTTGTACTTCTTGCCCGACCCGCACGGGCAGGGCGCGTTGCGCTCCACGTTTCCGTACGCGGCCCGCTCCGCCGAAGTGGTGCGGACGCGGGTGTGCTCGACCTCGCCCTGCTCGCCGGGCGCGGAGTATTCGAGCTCGGCCGGACGCTCAGGCCCGCGCAGCCCGCGCGCGATGATCGAGCGGGTCTCCGCGATGGCCGCGTCCTCCTCCTCGACGATCGGGTTTTCCTGCACCTCCACCTCGAGGTTGAACAGGAACCCGACCGAGTCCTCCTTGATGCCCTCGAGCATCGCGGCGAACATCTCGAAGCCCTCGCGGGCGTACTCGATCTTGGGGTCCTTCTGCGCGTAGGCCCGCATGCCGATGCCCTCGCGCAGGTAGTCCATCTCGTACAGGTGCTCGCGCCACTTCCGGTCGAGGACCGAGAGGATCACGCGGCGCTCCAGGTCGCGCGTGGTCTCGGGGCCGAACTCCTCCTCGCGCCTGGCGTACGCCTCGAGCGCGTCGGCCTTGACCTTCTCGGAGATGAACTCGGCGGACAGCTCTTCGCGAGAGCCGGCCTCCTCGATGAGGTCCTCGATCCTGATCGAGATCGGGTAGAGCTCCCCGAACGCCTTCCACAGCTTGTCGAGGTCCCACTCCTCGGCGAAGCCCTCGGACGTGGCGCCCTGCACGTAGCCGTCGATCACCTCGCCAACGAAGCCGCGCACCTGCTCGTGCAGGTCGGCGCCCTCCAGCACGCGGTGGCGCTCGGCGTAGATGACCTTGCGCTGGCGGTCCATGACCTCGTCGTACTTCAGAACTTCCTTGCGGATCTCGAAGTTCTGCTGCTCGACCTGGTGCTGGGCGGAGGCGATGGCCTTGGAGACGATGCCCGACTCGATCGGCTGGTCGTCGGGGATCTGCAGCCTGGTCATGATCATCTCGACCCTGGCCGAGTTGAACAGGCGCATGAGGTCGTCGCCGAGCGACAGGTAGAACCGCGACTCACCGGGGTCGCCCTGACGGCCGGAGCGGCCGCGGAGCTGGTTGTCGATGCGGCGCGACTCGTGGCGCTCGGTGCCGAGAACGTAGAGGCCGCCGAGCGAGGTGACCTCGTCGTGCTCGGCCTTGACCGCCGCCCTGGCCTTCTCCAGCGCCTCGGGGTAGGCCTTCTCGTACTCCTCCGGCGTCTCGACCGGGTCGAGGCCGCGCTGGCGCAGCTCGAGGTCGGCGCGGAACTCGGAGTTGCCGCCGAGCATGATGTCGGTGCCTCGACCGGCCATGTTGGTGGCGACGGTGACCGCGCCCTTGCGCCCGGCCTCGGCGATGATCGACGCCTCACGCGCGTGGTTCTTCGCGTTGAGCACCTCGTGCTGCACGCCGCGGCGCTTGAGCGCCTTGGACAGCCGCTCAGACTTCTCCACCGAGGTCGTGCCGACGAGCACCGGCTGGCCGGCCTCGTAGCGCTCCTTGATGTCCTGGACCACCGCGTCGAACTTGGCGTCCTCGGTCTTGTAGACCACGTCCGCCTGGTCCTTGCGGACCATCGGCCGGTTGGTCGGGATCGGGACGACACCCAGCTTGTACGTCTGGTGGAACTCGTTGGCCTCGGTCGCGGCCGTACCGGTCATTCCGCTCAGCTTGGTGTAGAGGCGGAAGTAGTTCTGCAGGGTGACCGTGGCGAGAGTCTGGTTCTCGTCCTTGATCTTCACGCTCTCTTTGGCCTCGATGGCCTGGTGCATGCCCTCGTTGTAGCGGCGCCCGTGCAGGATGCGGCCGGTGAACTCGTCGACGATCAGGACCTCGCCGTCGGCGACGATGTAGTCCTTGTCCTTCTTGAACAGCTCCTTGGCCTTGAGCGCGTTGTTCAGGAAGCCGACGAGGTGGGTGTGCTCGGGCTTGTAGAGGTTGTCGATGCCGAGCCAGTCCTCGACCTTCTCGACACCGGCCTCCAGGATGCCGACCGTGCGCTTCTTCTCGTCGACGATGTAGTCGCCGGTGCTCTCCTCGCCCGGGTTCTTCGCCTCGACGCCCCTGCGCAGGCGGGGCACGATCTTGGCGAACTCCTGGTACCACTTGCCCGACTGCTCGCCGGGGCCGGAGATGATCAGCGGCGTACGGGCCTCGTCGATCAGGATGGAGTCGACCTCGTCGACGATCGCGAAGTTGTGGCCGCGCTGCGCGCACTCCTCGAGCGACCACGCCATGTTGTCGCGCAGGTAGTCGAAGCCGAACTCGTTGTTGGTGCCGTACGTGATGTCGGCCTCGTACTGCTTGCGCCGCTCGTCGGGCTGCTGGCCGGCGACGATGCAGCCGACCTCGAGGCCGAGGAACCGGTGGATGCGGCCCATGGTCTCGGCGTCACGCTTGGCCAGGTAGTCGTTGACCGTGATGACGTGGACGCCCTTGCCGGAGATGGCGTTGAGGTACGCCGGAAGCGTACAGGTGAGAGTCTTGCCCTCACCGGTCTTCATCTCCGAGATGTTGCCCAGATGGAGGTTGGCGCCGCCCATGATCTGCACGTCGTAGGGCCGCTGGCCGAGCACGCGGCGGGCCGCCTCGCGCACGGTCGCGAACGCCTCGGGAAGCAGATCGTCGAGCGTTTCACCGTCTGCATGGCGCTGCTTGAACTCATCCGTCAGCGCACGCAACTCCGCGTCGGACAGGCTCGTGAAGTCGTCCTCGATGGAGTTGACCTGGTCTGCGATCCGCTTGAGCTTGCGCAGGATCTTACCTTCGCCGGCACGTAGGATCTTGTCGAGAATGGCTGCCACTTTATGTAAAGCTCCTCGCAGGTCTACCCCGGCGGCGCCGCCAGGAGGAGAGGCCGAGACAAACTTCCCCGTTGCCATCGTAGGCGGTTCCGCAACCAGACACAGCCACCGTGACGACGAGGGCGCAACACCCATCTGGGAGAATGGGTCAAGGCAGAGGGTATGCCGGTTGAGAGCCGGCTCGCACCAATAAGCGCGATAACCGGCAAAGGAAGGATTAATCATGGTTGAGGGGAAGAAGTCGGAGCATACGGAGAATCTCGGCAGCCACGCCGGGCGCGCGTCATCGTGGCTGGCGGTGACGGTGATGCTGGTGGGCACGGTGGTGGCCGGCTTCGGCCTCACGGCCGCCAACTGGACGCTCGTCTGGATCGGCGCCGGAGTGTTCGTCGTGGGCGGCGTCCTGGCCCTTGTCTTCGATATCTTCACCGACGTCGTGATCGACGCGCCCCGCGTGGGCATGCACGCTGAAGATCACCGCTGACGCACGCTTCACCGGGCGGGCACCCACCCACGGGTGCCCCGCCAGCTCCCATCTCCCACGCTCTGTGCGCCGCCGGTGACCGGTTCTCCCACACCGGCCGCGAGCACCTCGAAGCCGCCGACCTTGGCCTTTCGTAATAGACGAGCACAATCCCCGTAACGACGAGCCCGCCGCGCGTGTCGGGCGGGGATGAGGGGTTGCGTACGGGGCGTACGAGCCACAGGCCGGACCGTACGAGCCACAGGGCCGGACGTACGGCGCTGGGGGCCTTGAGGCCTGCTACGGGCGCCGTCGCCTGCCGCCCGGCCGCTCTCAGGCGGCATCGGCGGGCCCGATCGGCGTCGGCGGGGCAAGACGGCTGGCGTTGACGGCGGGCAGACCGGACGCCGTGACGCCGTGACGCCGTGACGCCGACCGGACGCGGTGACGCCGACCAGACGCGGTGACGCCGACCGGACGCGATGGCGCAGACGGTCGAGGACCGGGCGATATTGACGAGCGGCCCGCCGGGCGGGGATGGCGGCGAGCCGGGGGCGCCTGGGGTGGGCTGGCGGCAGTCCGGGCATTGGCTGGCGGCAGTCCGGACGTTGGCTGGTGGCGGGCCAGGTGTGGGCGGTGCCAGCTAGCGGGCGATGGGCGACCTCCACTGCCGACGGGCACGGGTGACGTCGACAAGGCGTCAGGCGGGCGCGGAACACATCGGCGCAGGACACATCGGCGCAGGACACATCCACGCGGGACACATCCACGCGGGACACATCGACGTGGTAGGCATCGGCGGGGGCGGTCGGTGTTGGTGGGGCCGGTGGCGTTGGCGGTGGGTGGGCCGGGGCGCGGATGGCGGGGGGTGTGCCCAAAGGGTGGGGCGGGCGGGGATGTTTTGTCGGTGGCCGTCGCTACATTGCTCGCATGCATCGCCATACGCAATCGCAGCCATGACCGGCACCATCGACCTGACCCTCGACGAGGCGCGCCGGATCATCCTCCGCTCCCAGGGCATGATCGGCGCCGAAGCGCGCAAGGGCGGGGCGCACGCGATGCTGCGCAGGCTGGGCGCCGTGCAGCTCGACACGATCTCAGTGCTCGCCCGCTCCCACGAGCTGGTCGCCTACGCCCGCCTGGGCGCGGTGGGACGGGCCAGCATCGAACGGGCCTACTGGCACAACCCCGCCCAGAGCTTCGAATACTGGTGCCACGCCGCCTGCATCCTGCCCGTCGAGCACTGGCCCCTCTACTCGTTCCGGCGCCGGGCGTACCGTAAGCGGCGCTACCGCTGGCACGAGGTCCCCGACGGGGTGGACAAGCTGCTCGAGCAGGTACGCGAGCAGGGCCCGCTGACGACCTCGGACGTCGGCGGGGCCAAGAACGGCGGCCCGTGGTGGGACTGGTCCGACTCCAAGATCGGCCTGGAGTGGCTGCTCGACATCGGCGAGCTGGTCTGCAGCCGCCGCGTCGGCTGGCGGCGCGTCTACGACCTGGCGGAACGCGTGGTCCCAGCGGAGCTCCTGGCCGACGACCTCTCCGACGAGGAGTGCGTCGTACGCCTGGCCGCCGTGGCGGGCCGGTCCCTGGGCGTGGCCAACAGGACCGACCTCATCGACTTCCTGCGCCTGAAGGGCGAGTACGCCGCCATGCTCGACGAGGCCCTGCGCAGCGGCGCGGCGGGCCTCGTGCCCGTGACGGTCGCGGGCTGGCCGGGCAAGAAGGGCTCCCCCAACGCCTGGGCGGACCCGGCGGCGCTGGAGTCCGAGCCGCGCGGGCGCCATCGCACGACGCTGCTGTCGCCGTTCGACTCCCTCATCTGGCACCGCGGCCGCACCGAGCGCGTCTTCGGCTTCCAGTACACGCTCGAGCTGTACGTCCCCAAGCACAAACGGGTCCACGGCTACTTCACGATGCCCGTGCTGGCGGGCGGCCGGCTGATCGGCCGCGTCGACCCGGCCCGTGAGGGCAGCACACTGGTGATCCGGCAGCTCCACCTGGAGCCGGGCCTGTCGCCCGCCAGGTGGGCCGACGCCCTGGCGGACGCCCTGTGGTCTGCGGCGGAGTGGGTGGGCTGCGATTCCGTACGGGTCGAGCACGCCGATCCGCCCGAGCTCGTCCCGATCCTGAACGCCGCCGCCACCGCCCGATAGCACCCCAGCACGACGGCGCCAGACGGGCGGGCGCGGGTAGCGAGCGCGGGTAGCTGCCTATCTCCCGGCTGCCCAGATGGGGGCGGGGGTGAGACGGCTTACGGGCTACGGTGGCGGGCGCGAGTGGGTGCCCGCCTCCAGACCGCCCAGATGGGCGCGGGGGTGAGACGGCTCGCGGGCTACGGTGGCGGGCGCGAGTGGGTGCCCGCCTCCAGGCCACCCAGGTGGGCGCGGGAGTGAGCCTGCCTCCAGGCCGCCCAGTTGGGCGCGGGAGTGACGGCTTGCGGGCGGCGATGGCCGTGCCTGTCCCTTGACCGCCCAGGTGGGAACGGGGGCGGCACGACCGCCGGGGCGTGGGTGAATGCCCGCCCGGATGGGAACCGAGGGGACGGGATCTCGCGGGCGGCGGTGGTTGCCCTGTCCCCTGCCTGGCCGCCCAGACGAGGAACCGGGGCGACGCGGCCTCCGGGGCGTGGGGACTGACTGTCCCTGACAGCCCGGACGGGAAACAGGGGACCCGGCCATCGCGGGTGGCGATGGCTACCTGGCCCTGAGCCGTCCAGGTGAGAGCCGGGGTGAGGCTCCCCGCATGGACGGCTAGGTGATCTCCAGCATGCGTTCCCGCACCGCGTACACCACGGCCTCCATCCTCGAGTGCAGTTGCAGCTTGTCGAGGATGTTGCGTACGTGGTTCTTCACGGTGTTCTCGGAGATGAACAGCTGCTTGGCGATCTCGCGGTTGTTCATCCCCTTGGCCACCAGCCGCAGGACCTCCATCTCGCGATCGGTCAGGCGGGGGACGGGGAGCTGGGGAGGGCGCTCGGACTCCTTGCGGCTCATGTTCTGGAATTCGCTGATGAGCTTGGCGGCCATCGCCGGGTTGATTAAGGACTGGCCCTCGTGCACGCCGCGCACCGCGGCCGGCACGTCGTTGATCTGGACGTCCTTGAGCAGGTAGCCGGTGGCGCCTGCCTTGATGGCCTCGAAGAGGTCTTCTTCCTCGTCGCTCACCGTCAGCATGATGACGCGCGTGCTCGGGACCGAGGCCTTGATGCCCTTCGTGGCCTCGATCCCGTCCTGCCGTGGCATACGCACGTCCATGAGCGCGATGTCGGGCATGAGGCGGTTGGCCAACTCGACCGCCTCCTGCCCGTCGCTCGCTTCGCCGACCACCTCGATGTCGGGCTCAGCGGCCAGCGCGAGAGCCAGGCTCCGCCGGATCAGCTCGTGATCGTCAACGATCAACACGCGGATCGGCTCGGTCGCTGGGGTACGGACCTCGCCGGACTCGGTCACGAGGCCTCCTTGATCCGCCTCGCGACAGCCTTCGCTTCGCTTCGCTCGCTCATCTGAACCTGACTGAGCTCGCTCACGTCTCCTCCTCGTCGGGGGGCCAGAGCCGTTGAACCGCAATGATGGCACGGGAGCCGCGGTTCTCGGGTGGTCGAGAAGATCTTTTAGCGCGCGATCATGGCTCTACGAGCCGCAACACGCCGTAGTTGTAGCCGCGTCTGTTGTAGACCACGCACGGCTGGCCGCTCTCCTTGTCACGGAACAGGTAGAAGTCGTGCCCGACCAGCTCCATCTCGAGGAGGGCCTGGTCGATGGTCATGGGTTCCGCTTTGTGGAACTTCTCTCGGACGACGAGCGGCCCTTCGCCGTCCATCTCGATCGGGACGATGTCGTCGTAGCGCTGGTCGCGCTGAACCTGCTCGTCCTCTTCGGCCTCGGCGGGGGCGGTGGCCTCCCGCGGGGCCAGGTCCGCGACGTCGGGGAGTGCCGCGGTGATCTCCGCCACAGAGGGCGGGCAGTGGTTGCCGTGGTGGACCTTGCGCCGGTCGGCCAGCCGCCTGAGGCGGCCTTCCAGCTTGTCGAGGGCCATGTCGAGGGCTGCGAATCGGTCGTCGGCCGAGGCTTCGGCGCGGATGGCCGGTCCTCGAGAGTGAATGGTGAGCTCGACGCGCTCGCGCTGGTCAGCGAGGCGCGGATTGCGTTCTTTCGACACCTCCACATCGACTCGGATGAGTTTGTTGTCCAGACGTTCGATCCTGGCCAGCTTGGTCGTCACTTGGTCACGGAACCGATCACTCACACCTGTGTGCCGGCCCTTGACGATGATGTCCATGCAACAGCCCCCCTTCGGTCTAGCGACTGAGCAAGAGCGCCCGACGACGTGCCTGTCGGACGGGGTCTGCTGTCTGCCTTTCTGTCACCGTTACCCTCTTCCGACTCTGCGTCACCGGGAACTCGGTTGGCACCCGTCCGGCCGACCTGGTCTTCGACCCCACATCCGCCTGCTGAGGGTTTCGCAGCTCTGTTGCCACTACTGCCCTTCTCTTCTGGCGAGGGACATCTGGACCCTCGGGAAGGCAGGACTTACCCCTAAGCCGCACCGTGATCGGTCGACAAAGAGTCGCCTTACGTGGACCGTTTTGCCTGCGGCTGGCATCGGCTAGCAGAGTCGGGGACCCCGACCCTGCGCAACCACGGACCCGAACGGGTGCCATGTCAGAACGCTATCCGCATCCTGCGCGAATGTCAGCCGGAGGATCGGCCAAAGGATCACGTACCGTGATTTTCCCGAGGTCCTCATGCTCTCCCAAATGCCCTATTTAACCGGTCGGCAACCCTTATGAGGATGGAGCTCCCGCCCACTGAGCAGCCCCGCCGCCCCCGTGAGGGAAGTGACATGTGGCCTCGTGGTGAGGATAGCGATGTGGATCTTTCTTTACTCACCGTAACCGTAATCCTTTTCAAGATCTTCGGCGTGTCGCGGCCACGGTCGCGGCGAGCGGCACTCGCACCCCCGCCGAGCTCAGCGCCCTGGCGGCCTCCACGAGGGTGGCCCCGGTCGTGACGATGTCGTCCAGGAGCACCGCACAGGCCGCTGGAGGGCCTTTCGCGGCCCGCCGCACCTGGAGTGACCCCGCGAGGTTGGAGCTCCTCTCGGCGGAACTCAGCCCCGCCTGGTCGGCCACCCGCCGCGCCTGGCCCAGCGCCGGCCAGGCCTCGGCCCGCAGGCCCCACGCCCGCAGCCGACCGGCGGCCAGCACCGCCAGCCGGCCGACCGGGTCGTGGCCCCGGTGCCGGCGCGTCCGCCGCGCGCTCGGCACCGGCACCACCGCGAACCGCCCGCCGGCCCAGGGTGCCTTCGCGCCGTTGACCGCCGTCACGACGGTGAACGCCACGGCCTCCGCCAGCACCTCCGCCAACGTCACCGCGCCCCGCTCCTTGTACGCCACGACCGCCCTGCGCACCGCGCCCTCGTACGGTGCCGCCGACCAGCAGTCGGGCAGGCCGTCCGGCACGGGCTCGGGCAACCGCCTGGCGGACGCGCCGACGAGCTCGGCCTGACAGCCCGCGCACCACCGCGCACCACCGGCGGCGCACCCGGCGCAGGACTGCGGGAGGACGAGGTCGAGCACGGCGGTCAGCACGCGTGCCAGGATGCCGCCCGCGACCGACAATTTCCGTCCGGGCCGACGAGCGGCCGGCCCGGGGAGAGACGAGCGGCTAACCCAGGGGGAAGAGCGGGGTGCTGGCGCCGGATTCGATCTTGGTGGTCCAGGACTGCCGGTCCTGGCCGAGCTCCATGATCTGGTTGCCCTTGGCCGTCTTCGCCTCCGCCAGCACGCGGTCGTTCACCGCGGCCACCGCCGCGAGCGGCTCCTTCAGCGGCACTCCCTCGATCTCCCCGTCCCCCACGTTGATCTCGTTGAGCACCTGCCCCGCCTGGCCCTCCACCAGCACCAGCAGGTGCTCGTCATCCTCCCAGGCCACGTCGAGGATCTTGTTTCCCCCCTCGGTGGTGGTCAGGGCCTGGAAGTTGCCCAGCATCATCCCCGCCGCCCCGCCCGTGAGCGCGCCGATCTGGACCGTGTTCTGACCGGTGGTGACCGCCACCCGCACGCCGTCCCTGGCGATCCTGAGCCGGGTGACGTCCAGCCCGGTCAGCTTGGGCGCGGAGATCCGCTGGGGTCCCTTCCCGCTGAGCGGGTCGTACCGGAGCAGGGCGGCGTTCGTCTGGTCGTAGGTCCACAGGGACCCGTCGCGGTGCCACGTGGGCGGGGTCAGGGTGCCCTGGATGACCTCCTGCCAGCGCCCCGACTGCGTCAGCGCCGCCACCGAGATGCCGGTGGAGGTCTGGGCGGCGACGTACCCACCGTCCTTGGACAGGGCGAAGCCGTGGAAGCCGTCGCGCTCCTGCCCCGCCGGACCCGGCACGCTGCCCGCGGGCCCGTCCTTGCTCATGTAGTGGACCGCGCCCTTGCTGATGTAGTACGCGGCGTCGCTGGTGGCGTCCAGCCAGTCGTCGTCGGAGTCGGGCCGGTCGATGGAGTAGGACTCCCCGTTCACCTGGATCTCGATGACGCGGCCCTTGGCGATCTCGTTCTTGTTCAGGCTGTACCTGATCTGGGCCCGCAGGGAGTCCTCGGCGCCCAGGTCAAGGGTGTCGAGGGGGCCGGAGAGGTTGATCACCACGCGGTCCTCGCCGGACCTGATCGACTCGACCTTGGTGTCGAGCGGGAAGCTCGTCGTCACCGCCCCCTGCAGGGCCGAGGTGGGGCTCTTGAGCAGGCGCTGCAGGATGGTCTGCGCGTACGTCTCCGTCGGCTTCAGCCGCAGGCGCACGCGGTCCACGACCAGCGTGTTCGGGCTGTTGCCGTTCAGGTAGTAGAGGTTCGTGGCCCGGTACGCGCGGCTCACGTCGGAGTCGGTGAGCAGCAGCCCGTTGGGCAGGCTCTTGACCAGGTAACCGCCGCCTTCGGCCTTCACGAGCTCGAAGGAGTCCACCCAGGGACCGGCGGTGGGGGCGTACGAGTCGTCCTCCTTGATGCGCGCCACCCACCGGCCCTTGACCGTGACCTTCTCCACCGGCTCCGTCGCCTCGCGCTCGGTGGGAGGCACGATCTCGAACGCGTCGTCGACCACCGTCACCGGCCCCGAGGCGCTCCACTTCGCCCGCGCCTCCTGGGTCAGGTACTGGGGCAGGATGGTCGGGTCGTCGGCGTAGGCGGCCATGGCCGCCTGCAGACCCCTGATCGTCTGCTCCTCGTTCCAGGTCTTGTCGGGCGGGAAGGCGATCATGCGGTGGAACGGCTTGCTCAGCGGGTCGCCGCTGCCGGCCTCGTTGACGGTGATGGGACCGGTCACGGGGATCACGGTGCAGCCGGAGCCCGCGCAGACCACCGCGACCCCGATCACGAACACCGCGCCGAGCCGCCACACCCGTTCACGCCGCCTAGTCGTCGTCATGGTCGGCCCCGTCCGCCGAGGCCGGCAGCAGCACCGGCGTCATGGCCGTACGCCACGTGCGCCGCATCTCGATCTCCGGCGGCACCAGCGACAGCGGCGAGCCCTTCAGATCGGCCCCGGCCGTCCTCGGCAGCGTCAACCTGAACTGCGAGCCCTCCCCCGGCTGTCCCCAGGCCTGCAGCCAGCCGCCGTGCAGCGTGGCGTCCTCGCGCGAGATCGCCAGCCCCAGCCCGGTGCCGCCGATCGTCCGCGCCCGCGACGGGTCGGCCCGCCAGAACCGGTCGAACACCATCGTGTCCTCGCCGCCCTTCAGCCCGATCCCGTGGTCGCGCACGGCGACCGCGACCGCGTCCCGGTCGGCGCCGACGGTGACCACGATGTCCCTGCCCTCGCCGTGCTCGATGGCGTTGAACAGCAGGTTGCGCAGGATCCGCTCGACCCTGCGGTTGTCGATCTCGGCCATGCACGGCTCGTTCGGCAGCCGGAGCTCGAAGCGGGTCGTGTGCCGCTCGGCCAGCGCCTCGGAGTCGGCGATGGCCCGCAGCACCACGTCGCGCACATCCACGGGGTCGAGGTCGAGCGTGGCGGCGCCGGCGTCGTAGCGGCTGATCTCCAGCAGGTCTGCCAGCATCGACTCGAACCGTTCGAGCTGGGCCTGCATGAGCTCCGCCGAGCGGGAGGCCATCGGGTCGAAGTCCTCGCGGGCGTCGTAGAGCAGGTCGGCGGCCATGCGCACGGTCGTCAGCGGCGTGCGCAGCTCGTGGGAGACGTCGGAGACGAACTGCCGCTGGACCTGCGAGAGCTCCTCCAGCTGGTGGATCTTCAGTGCCAGGTTGGCGGCCATCTCGTTGAACGAGTTCGCCAGGCGGGCCAGGTCGTCCTCGCCGCGAACCTTGAGCCGTTCGTCCAGTTTGCCGGAGGCCAGGCGCTCGGCGGCCTGGCGCGCCAGCCGCACGGGAGTGACGACCTGGCGGGCGACCAGGTACGCGATGGCGGCGAGCAGCAGCACGAGCCCGAGGCCGACCACGACGATGGCCAGCCGGACGTTGGACAGCAGCTCCTCTTCGTCCGTGAACGGGAAGAAGTGGTAGACCTCGTAGCTCTGGCCGCTGGAGGGCACGTGCACGGTGCCGCCGACCACGTACGTGAGCCGGGGCTGGCTCTCGCCGGCGAACTTGATCTTCTCGATGGACCCGACGGTCTTCTTCTGCACGTTGTGCCGCAGGCTCTCCGGCACGTTGGACGGCACGACTCCCCCGGACGCCCGCGACTGGCCGGGGATCGCCTGGTTGAGTATCAGCACGTCGTAGCGCTTCTTGGAGCCGTTCTCACCCGATCCGGTGACGATGTCCATGACGTCGTCGAGCGGGTTGGCCGAGCCCTTCTTGCCGCTGTCGGCGGGCTTGGTCGGGTCGTCGGTCTCGGGCGCCAGCGCGTCGGCGATCTGGAGGCGGTCGGCGAAGGCCTCGCTGGCGGAGGAGCGCTGGCTGCTCTGCACGACCGACCGGTTGATCTGCTCGGACAGGAACGTGCCCAGCACGACCACCACGATCACGGAGATCACCAGCGTGCTGGTGACCACCTGGAGCTGGAGCGAGCGCCGCCACACGCTCCGTGTCCTGCCTGCCGCACGGCGCACCCGCCGGCGAACGCCGCCCAGAATCTGGCGGAATGTCCGTCGGCGGAAACGCTTCTTCTTCGCCGGGGGCACGGCAGGTCGGGACGTGGACTAGGCGGGGCCGGCTTTGTAGCCGACGCCGCGGACCGTCACCACGATCTCGGGGTGCTCGGGGTCCTTCTCGATCTTGGCCCTGAGCCGCTGCACGTGCACGTTGACCAGCCGCGTGTCGGCCGCGTGCCGGTAGCCCCAGACCTGCTCGAGCAGGACCTCGCGGGTGAACACCTGGCGCGGCTTGCGGGCCAGCGCGACCAGCAGGTCGAACTCCAGCGGCGTGAGGTTGATCGTCTCCTCGCCCCGCTTGACCGAGTGCCCGGCCACGTCGATGGTGATGTCGCCGATCTGGAGGATCTCGGGGGTCGGCTCATCGGTGCGGCGGAGCCGCGCCCGCACCCGGGCCACGAGCTCCTTCGGCTTGAACGGCTTGACGATGTAGTCGTCGGCCCCGGACTCCAGCCCGAGAACGACGTCGATCGTGTCGCTCTTGGCCGTGAGCATGACGATCGGAACCCCCGACTCAGCCCTGATCCTGCGTGCGACGTCGATGCCGTCCGCCCCCGGCAGCATCAGGTCGAGCAGGACCAGATCCGGGCGTGTATCCCGGAACGCATCGAGGGCCTTGTCGCCGTCGGAGACAAAAGACGGCTCGAAGCCTTCCCCTCGCAGGACGATCCCCAGCATCTCGGCGAGAGCGGCGTCGTCATCGACGACCAGCACGCGACCTTTCATGGCCCCTCATTCGTTCTACGCATTGTGGGACATACCCGCACGATCGCTGAAGGTTACCCTTGGTGGGCCCATGGGTGTGACATGAGCCATGCAAAAGGCGAATTTTAGGTCCGCCCCCCGCGACCGCAATCTCAAGTCTGCGGTAACAGAGCAACTTTCTGCCATCCCCTGGACGTGAACCTCGACCGGATTCTCCGTCGAATACGGCAAGGATGAGACGGCGAATGCGCTCAGCGACACCAATGCCCCGTTCAGCATGCCAGGATTGGGATATGTCAGACGGTCACGGTCCCCCGCCCGAGACGCCATCAGGCTGGTCGGCCGAACAGCCCCCGCCCTACAGCGCCCCGCCGGCCTCCCCGTGGACCGCGCCAGGCGCGCCACAGCAGATGCCCTACGGGCAGCCGTACGGGGAGCCCCTTCAGCAACAACAGCCACTGGGACCCGGGCCCCAAACACCCTATCCGCCCTATCCGCATCCTCAGCCCGGTTACGGCTACGCGCCGCCACCACCGGCGCTGAGACCGGGCATCATCCCGCTGCGCCCCCTGGGCCTCGGTGACATCCTCGACGGCACGATCAAGCTGATCCGGTCCAACCCGAAGGCGGTGCTCGGCCTGTCGGCCGTCGCCGCCCTGCTCGCCTCCGTGCCCGTGGCCGTCGGCCAGGCGTTCGTGCTCGACTCCATGAGCGGCGCGTTCACCGACCCCGAGAGCGCGTACACCTCCTCCGACCAGCTCACCAGCGTGTACGGCCTCGCCGCCCAGTACGGCGGCACGCTCGTCTCGTACATGGTCCAGTTCGTCGTGGTCACGCTGCTGACCGGCGTGCTGACCAGGATCCTCGGCCGCGCCGTCTTCGGCGGCACCATCACCGCCGGGGAGGCGTGGCGGCTCGTCAAGGGCAGGGCGCCCGCGCTGTTCGGCGTCGTGGCGCTGATGGCCGTCATCATGCTGGTGCCGCTGGTCGTGATGGTGCTGCTCATCGTGGTGGTCGCGTTGAACGTCTCCTCCGGCGCGGCAGGCGTGGTCCTCGGGCTGACCTTCCTGTTCATGATCGCCTACCTCGGCTACTACCTGTTCTTCACGACCCGCTTCGCCTTCGCCTCTCCCATCGTGGTGCTGGAGGGCAGGGGGGCGATCGAGGCCATGCGGCGCTCGTGGCACCTGGTGACCGGCGACTTCTGGCGCGTCTTCGGCATCCTGCTGCTCACGTCCCTGCTGGTCGGGCTCGTGGCGGGCGTCCTGTCGGTGCCCTTCACGCTGGCGGGCACGCTGTTCGGCATGTTCGGCGCGGGCTCGGTGGCCACCACCGTCGTGTCGGCCGTGCTCATCGCGCTCGGCGGCACGCTCGGATCGATGCTCACCTATCCGTTCCAGGCCGGGGTCGCCGGCCTGCTCTACGCCGACCGGCGCATGCGCAGCGAGGCGTTCGACCTCGTGCTGCAGACGGCGGCCATCGAGCAGCAGCGCCAGGGATGGGTGCACTCCTCCGCGGACGAGCTCTGGCACCCCTCCAACTCCGCCAGGCCGTGAGCCCGATCGACAGGGAGGAGGCCGCGCGCCGGGCCGCGGAGGAGCTCCTCAAGCCTGCATACGAGAAGGAGTCCCTGCTCGACCTGATCTACCGGCGGGTCATGCAGTTCCTCGGCGACCTGGTGGACACGGCCGCGGGCGGGGGCGCCGCCGGAGGGGTCATCGCCTCCGTGATCATCGTGCTGGTCATCCTCGCGCTGATCGTGCTGATCTCGTGGCAGCTCCGCAAGGCCAGCCGCAAGAACGCGCTCGCCGTGGGCGGGCTGTTCGGGGAGCGGGTGATGACGGCGGCCGAGCACCGGGCGGCGGCCGCCGGGCTGGCCGCCGAGCAGCGCTGGACCGAGGCCGTCCAGGAACGGCTCCGCGCCATCGCCCGTGACCTGGAGGAACGCGCGCTCGTCGACGGCATGCCGGGGCGCACGGCCGACGAGCTGACCAGTGAGGCGGCACTCTCGCTGCCCGGCTTCGCCACGAGGCTGGCGGCTGCCGCCCGGTCGTTCGACGACGTGACGTACGGCGGTGTGGCGGGCACGCGGGAGGCGTACGAGGAGATGGCCGACCTGGACGAGCAGCTCCGCCAGGCCCGCCCGGTCCCGGTCGGGGCCGGCGCGGCGGCCACGGCCTGGACCCCGGTCGGCGCGGCCACGGGCGAGCGGCCCGGGACGGGCGGGACCGCATGAGCGTCCTCACGCGCCCCGCCGACGGCGCGTCGTACTCGACCTCGCCCACCGCGCGCTCCACCTGGCGCGGCAGCCGGATCATCGTCCTGCTCGGCCTCATCGTCGTGCTCATCGCGGTCGCGGGCGTCCTGTTCGGCCCGGAGCGGGGCCCGTCGCGGGCCCTGGATCCCGACGACACCACTCTGGCGGGCTCCAAGGCGCTGGCCGAGGTGCTCAGGTCACGGGGCGTCACGGTGGACCGGGTCGACTCCGTGGAAGCCGCCGCCGCCAAGGCCACGACCGGCAACCGGCTGCTGCTGATCACCGACATGTCGTACTTCGACGAATACAGCCTGACCCGGATCCAGGGCGACCGGCTGATCGTCGGCGACCTCCCCGGTCTCGACGCGCTCGCCCCCGGCGTGCGCAGCGAGCCGGCCCCGGCGCGCACGCGCTCGCGCGAGCCCGAGTGCTCGCTGCCCGCCGCCCGGGCCGCGGGGAGCGCCTACCTGGGCGGCGCCGTCTTCCGCGGCCCCACCGGGGCCACCGGCTGCTACCCGGCCGGCGACGGATACACGCTGGTCAGCTTCCCGCAGGCGGGCGGCGTGACCACGGTCGTCGGCGACGGCGGCTTCATGACCAACCAGCGCCTGGCCGAGGACGGCAACGCCGCGCTCGCGCTCAACCTGATCGGCACCGGCAGGCCCGTGACCTGGCTGGTCCGCCCCGCGACCCCGCCACCCGTCGCCGAGCTTCCGGGCGAGCGGGGCAAGTCGATGTACGACCTCATGCCCGAGAGCATCCGCTGGACCGTCTACATGTCCCTCATCGCCCTGGCTCTCACGGCGTTCTGGCGGGGCAGGCGGCTGGGCCCCGTGGTGACGGAGAAGCTGCCGGTCATCGTGCGGGCGGCCGAGACCGTCGAGGGCCGCGGCAGGCTCTACCGGGCCAGGCGCGCGCGGCAGCGGGCCGCGGAGTCGCTGCGCGAGGGCACGATCGACCGGCTCATGCCCAGGCTGGGGCTCGGATCGGGGGCCGGGCCGAACGAGGTCGTCGCGGCGCTCGCCGCCCGCACCGGCCAGGACGCCCACCAGGTCGGCGCGGCGCTCTACGGGCCGCCGCCGGTGGACGACGCCGGGCTCGTCGGGTTGGCCGGATATTTGGACTTCATCGAAAGGCAGGTCAGTGAACTCTGAGGAGACGTTCCGCGTCCCGAGCTCGGGCGACTCGGCGAGGGAGGCGCTGGGCGCGCTGCGCGCCGAGGTGTCCAAGGCCGTGGTCGGCCAGGACGCGGTGGTGACGGGGCTGGTCATCGCGCTGCTGTGCAGGGGGCACGTGCTGCTCGAAGGCGTGCCCGGCGTGGCCAAGACGTTGATGGTGCGCACGTTGTCGGCCGCCCTGTCCCTTGACTTCAAACGGGTGCAGTTCACGCCGGACCTGATGCCTGGCGACGTGACCGGCTCGCTGATCTACGACGCGAAGACCGCGGAGTTCGAGTTCCGCGAGGGGCCGGTGTTCACGAACCTGCTGCTCGCCGACGAGATCAACCGCACCCCGCCGAAGACCCAGGCGGCGCTGCTGGAGGCGATGGAGGAGCGGCAGGTCAGCGTCGAGGGCGCGGCGCGGCCGCTGCCCGACCCGTTCGTGGTGTGCGCGACGCAGAACCCCGTCGAGTACGAGGGCACCTACCAGCTTCCCGAGGCCCAGCTCGACCGGTTCCTGCTCAAGCTGACCGTGCCGCTGCCGCCGCGCGAGCAGGAGATCTCCGTGCTCGAACGGCACGCCCGCGGCTTCGACCCGCGCGACCTGAGCGAGGTCAAGCCCGTCGCCACGGCCGACGACATGGCGGCCGGGCGGGAGGCGGTCTCGAAGGTGCACGTGGCGCCCGAGGTGCTCGGCTACATCGTGGACGTGGCCCGCGCCACCAGGAACTCGCCGTCGCTGCAGCTCGGCGTCTCGCCACGTGGCGCCACGGCGCTGCTGGCGGCCTCGCGGGCGTGGGCGTGGCTGTCCGGGCGCCCGTACGTGACTCCTGACGACGTCAAGGCGCTGGCCAGGCCCGCGCTGCGGCACCGGATCCAGCTCCGGCCGGAGGCCGAGCTGGAGGGCGCGACCGCCGACGGCCTGCTCGACGGCATCCTGGCCTCCGTACCGGTCCCGCGCTGATGGCTCTCACGGGACGTGCCGGGCTGGTCGCGGCGATCGGGATCGTCGTGGTGCTGCTGGCGCCGCAGCCCGGGGCCGCGCTGGCCGGGGTCTGCCTGCTGCTGGCCGCCGCGATCGTGGTGGACCTGGTGTTCGCCGGCGCGGTGCGCCCGCTGAGGTTCCACCGTTCCGGCGACACGCTCGTACGGCTCGGCCAGCGGGCCACGGTCGAGCTGATCGTCGAGAACCCGGGCCCCCGCCGGGTGCGCGGCGCGCTCAGGGACGCCTGGCCGCCGTCGGCGGGCGCCACACCGCGCGTCGCCGACCTGAACGTGCCCAAGGGCGAGCGCCGCAAGATCGTCGTGACGCTCGCCCCGACCAGGCGCGGCGACCGCTCGTCCGTGGCGGTCACGGTGCGCTCGGTCGGGCCGCTGGGCCTGGCCGCCCGCCAGGGCAGCCACCAGGCGCCCTGGTCGGTACGCGTGCTGCCGCCGTTCCTGTCGCGCAAGCACCTGCCGTCCCGGCTGGCCCGGCTCCGCGAACTGGACGGCCAGCACCCGGCGCTGGTGCGCGGTCAGGGGACGGAGTTCGACTCGCTGCGGGAGTACGTGGTGGGCGACGACGTGCGCTCCATCGACTGGCGGGCCACGGCACGCCGCCACGACGTGGTCGTACGCACCTGGCGCCCGGAACGCGACCGCCGCGTGCTGATCGTGCTCGACACCGGCCGCACCTCGGCGGGCCGGGTGGGCGACGCGCCCATCCCGATGGCCGGGGCCACCGCGGGCGGCGCCGGTCTGCTCGTACGGCCGGATCCGCGGCTGGCGCCCGGCTGGCCGCGGCTCGACTGGTCGATGGACGCCGCGCTGCTGCTGGCCGCGCTGGCCGCCAGAGCCGGTGACCAGGTCGACTTCCTCGCCTACGACCGGGCGGTGCGCGCCTGGGTGAGCGGGGCGTCACGCACCGAGCTGCTGTCGTCGCTGGTCAACGTGATGGCGCCGATCGAGGCGGAGCTGATCGAGGCCGACTCGCAGGGCATGGTCGCGGCCGTCCTGTCGCGGGCCAAGCGGCGCTGCCTGGTCGTGCTCCTCACCGACCTCAACGGGGCGGCTCTGGACGAGGGGCTCATGCCGGTGCTCTCCCAGCTGTCCTCGCGCCACCTGGTGCTGGTGGCCGGGGTGTCGGACCCCCGGGTGGCGGCCATGGCGGGGCGCCGGGCGTCGGCCGAGGAGGTGTACGACGCGGCGGCGGCCGAGCACGCCCAGCTCGAACGCCGGCGCATCACGGCCCGGCTGCGGCGGCACGGAGTGGAGGTCGTGGACGCGCCCCCGGAGGACATCGCCCCCGCGCTCGCGGACGCGTACCTGGCGCTGAAGGCGGCCGGGCGGCTGTAGGGCCTGGACCGGGGGTCAGGCCGTCGGGGCGACGTCCGGGGCGCGTTCGAGGTCGCCGGTCTCGTTCTGGCGCAGGGCACGGCGGCCGAAGGCGATCACGTACAGCAGGAAGCCCACCTCCGCGAGCGCGCCGATGCTCACGCGCGCCCACGTCGGCAGCCCGGACGGCGTGACGAACGCCTCGATCAGGCCCGACACGAACAGCACCACGACCAGCCCCAGCGCCACGCTCATCACCGCCCGGCCCTGCTCGGCCAGGGCCTCCGTCCGCCGGCGCGGCCCCGGGTCGATGACCGTCCAGCCCAGGCGCATCCCGACCGCCGCCGCCAGGAACACGGCGGTCAGCTCCAGCAGCCCGTGCGGCGTGATCAGGCCAAAGAAGATGTCCAGCTTGTCGCGGGAGGCCATGAGACCGCCGGAGACGCCGACGTTCGCGGCGTTCGAGTACAGCACGTACGGGATCGGCAGGCCGAGCAGCACCGAGTAGATGATCGTCTGCGCCGCGACCCACGCGTTGTTCACCCACACCTGGCTGGCGAAGGAGGCGGCCGGGTGCTCGGAGTAGTAGTCGGCGAAGTCGTGGTCGACGAGCTGGGCGATCTCGTCCGGCGAGCCGATCGTCGCCTGGACGTCGGGGTTGGCCGCCACCCACGCGCCCATCACCCACGCGACCGCGATGAACGCCACCGTGCTCCCCAGCCACCACCACCGCGCCCGGTAGGCCACCACGGGGAACGACACCGTGAAGAACCTCACCAGCTCCCGCCAGGCGGGCGTGTGCGCCCCGGTCACCGCCGACCTGGCCCGCGCCACCAGCGCCGACAGCCGCCCGGTCAGCATCGCGTCCCTGGACGAGGAGCGCACGATGGACAGATGGGTGGACACGCGTTGATAGAGGTCCACCAGCTCGTCCACCTCGGCACCCGTCAGCGACGAACGACGCTTGACCAGATGATCGAGCCGGTCCCACACGGGGCGGTGAGCTGTGACGAACGCATCGATGTCCACCCGAACATTCTGGCCGCTCAAACACCAGTACATAGCCGTTAGGCTCCACATATGTCTGAGGTTGTGACCGGCGACGCGGTCGTCGTCGAAGTGCGGATCGCCCAGATGCCCTCGCGCGCGCTGGCGATCGTCATCGACATGGCCGTGCAGTTCACGGTGCTGATCGCCGCCTATGCGATCTTAGGCGCGTTCTCGGTCATCTCGGACTCGGCCATGTTCGGGGCCGCGATGATCGTGTTCGTGGTGCTGGTGCTGGTCGGCTACCCCGTGATCTTCGAGTCGCTGACCAGGGGACGCAGCCTCGGCAAGCTCGCGCTCGGGCTCCGGGTGGTCAGCGACGACGGCAGTCCCGAGCGCTTCAGGCAGGCGCTGTTCCGCGGCCTGGCCGGGGTCGTGGAGTTCTGGATGCTCTCCGGGGCGCCCGCGCTGATCGCGTCGCTGGTCTCGCAGCGGGGCAAGCGGCTCGGCGACGTCTTCGCCGGCACCATCGTGATCTCCGACCGGGCTCCGCGCGACTCCGGGCAGCTCATCGTGATGCCGCCGCCGCTGGCGGCCTGGGCGGCGACGCTGGAGCTCTCCCAGCTCCCCGACGAGGTGGCGCAGGCGGCCCGGCAGTACCTGTCGCGGTGGCACGACCTGTCGCCGCAGGTCCAGCATGAGATGGGGGTGCGGATCGCGACCCAGACGGCGTCCTTCGTCTCGCCCGCGGCGCCCGCCGGGGTGCCGCCGCACGCGTACCTGAGCGCCGTCCTGGCCGAGCGCCGCAGGAGGGAGCAGGTACGTTTCGCGCAACGCGCCGCCAACGGCCGCCCGCCCCAGGCTCCCTACGCACAGCCGGGGCCGTACCAGCCCCAGCCGCCTTACGCGCAGCCAGGCCCGTACCAGCCTCAGCCCCCGGCGTCCTACCAGCCGCAGCCTCAGCCCCGGCCCCCCGCGCCGGAGCCGCCGAGGGCGACTCCGGGCGGGTTCGCGCCGCCTCAGTGAGAGCGGCGCACAGGGACGGAATCGGTCACCAGTTGCGGTACGACTCCTGGGTCTGCACGTTCAACCGGTCGGTGCGGACGTGCCTGGCGTTGTTCGTGAGCGGGTCGGTGACCTTGACGACGTCGAGGCCCTCGTGGAAGTCGGCCGCGTAGATGTAGCCGTTGTAGTAGTACGCGGACCAGATGCCGCCGCCACCGCCGGCCGAGCGCGGGCCGCGCTCGAAGTAGCCGATCTCCCTCGGGTTGGCCGAGTCGGTGAAGTCCCACACCGACAGCCCGCCCATGTACCAGGCCTGGACCATGATGTCCCGGCCCTTGACGGGGATCAGCGAGCCGTTGTGCGCGACGCAGTTCTCGCTGTCGGCCTGGTAGCGCGGGATCTTGAAGTAGCTCTTGAACGTGAACTGCCCGTTCGAGATGTCGTAGATCGCGTCCGCGCCGCGGTTCGGCCCGGTGGCCTCGTTGCAGGTGGCCCCGCCGCCGCCGCCGAGCTCGTCGGTGAAGACGACCTTCTTGGCGTCGTTGCTGAAGGTGGCCGAGTGCCAGAACGCGAAGTTCGGGTCCGTGGTCCTGGCCGTGACCTTCGGGTTCAGCCGGTCCGAGATGTCGAACAGCACGCCGTCACCCATGCACGCGCCCGCCGCGATGTCCTTCTCGGCGTAGGCGGTGATGTCGTGGCAGCCGCTGGTCGGCAGGAGCAGGCCGGGCTGGGTCTCATTGCCGCCGTCGGGGAAGACCACCGGGGTGGCCGCGACCGCCGCCGCCGTCGGGTTCCTGAGCGGCACCTTGATGATCGAGAGCTTGTCGTGCGGCGGCTGGCAGTCGGGGAACGTGGCGTTCGGGTTGTAGGACGAGACGTAGATGTAGACGTTCTTGTTCCGGTCGCGGCCCTTGCCCGGCACCAGGGTCAGGGTGTGGGAGCCGCAGTTGGTCTCGACCGACTTGATGTACTTCGGGTTGGCCTTGTCGGAGACGTCGAAGATCCGGACGCCTTCCCAGGCCTCCTTGTGGTCGGCGGTCAGCGCCGTGCTGTTGCACGAGTCGTCGCTGCGCGAGGAGTCCACGGCGGTGAACAGCAGGTCGCCGTAGACGCTGACGTCCATCTGGGAGCCGGGGCAGACGACCGAGCTGACGGGCTTGGCCTTCTTGGGGTTGCTGATGTCGTAGATCGAGAAGCCGCCGTAGTTGCCGACGTAGGCGTAGTCGCCCTGGAAGGTGATGTCGGTGTTGATGGTGCCGGCGATCGGGGCGGGCTTGGGGATGTTCAGCACGTGGGTCACGTTGGGGCTGGTGACCACGGCGTCGGGCGGTGGGATGTCGGTGGCCAGGGCGGGAACGCTCGTCAGCGCTAACGCGACGGCGGCCGCGGCCATGACGAGGGCACGGCGCGGATTGAACACTCCGAGACTCCTTATCGCATATGTCTGGATAAGTGAAAACGGCGAGGACCCGGTCGGGGCCCTCGCCGCCTGGGGATCAGTGGCCGTATTCGGGATACGACGTCTGGGTCTGCGCGTTGAGTGAGCGCATCTTGACGCCGTTCGCGCGGTTTGTCCGCCAGTCGTTGATCTTCAGCACGTCCAGGCCCAGGTTGAAGTCGGACCCGTAGATGTAGCCGTTGTAGTAGTACGCGGACCAGAAGCCGCCGCTGAGCGCCGGCGCGGTGTTGTCCGGGCCACGCTCGAAGAACGCGATCTCCTGCGGGTGGGCCGAGTCGGTGAAGTCCACCACCGAGATCCCGCCCTGGTACCACGCCTGCACCATGATGTCCCGGCCCTTGACCGGGATCAGCGAGCCGTTGTGGGCCACGCAGTTCTCGGTGTCGGCCTGGTGGCGCGAGATCTTGAAGTAGCTCCTGAACTGGAGCTGCCCGTTCACGATGTCGTAGTACGCGTTGGCGCCCCGGTTCGGGCCGATGGCCTCGTTGCAGGTCGCCCTGGTCCCGCCGCCGAGCTCGTCGGTGAAGATGACCTTCGTGCCGTCGTTGTTGAACGTGGCCGAGTGCCAGAACGCGAAGTTCGTCTCGTCACGCACGGTCGCGGTGACCTTGGGCTGCTCGGGGTTGCGGATGTCGAGCAGGATGCCGTCGCCCATGCAGGCGCCGGCGGCGATGCCCTTCTCCGGGTAGGCCGTGATGTCGTGGCAGCCGGTGGTGGCGGACTTCCCGTTCGGGTACGGCTGCTGGACGCCGCCGTAGCCGCCGTCGGGGAAGAGGTTCGGCGTGGCGATCACGGTCGCGGCCGTCGGGTCGCGCAGCGGCACCTTGATGATCGAGATCAGGTCATGGGGCGGCTGGCAGTCGGGGAACGAGGCGTTCGGGCTGTAGGAGGAGACGTAGATGTAGACGTTCTCGCCCTTGCGGTCGGGCACCAGCGTGTTCGTGTGGGAGCCACAGTTGGTCTCGACCGACTTGATGTACTTCGGGTTGGCCTTGTCGGAGACGTCGAAGATGCGGATGCCCTCCCACGACTCCTTGACCGACGCGGGCTGCGAGGTGCTGTTGCACGAGTCGTCGTTGCGGGAGGAGTCGACGGAGCCGAACAGTAGGTTGCCGTAGACGGACATGTCCATCTGGCCACCGGGGCAGACGACCGAGCTCACCAGCGAGGTCCGCTTCGGGCGCTTGATGTCGTAGATCGAGAAGCCATAGTAGTTGCCGACGTACGCGTAGTCGCCTTGGAAGGCCATGTCCGTGTGGATGTCGGCCAGGGCCTCGGGCTTGGGCACGTTGGTGACGTGTTGGATGTTGGGACTCATGACGATCTCGCCAGGAGCCGGGATGTCCGCGGCCTGAGCCGGTAAGACAACGCCGGCCATCGCCACGACCGCCGTGACCAGGGTGAGGGCCCTGCGGAGGGAGAACACTAGGGATCCTCCTATAAAGGGAGCATAAATCTACGCCATCCTCGCGTTTCCCCCCTCGACTGGCCAAGCAGACAACTTGTCAAATTTTGTTCCTGTTCACTCTCTTTTAATTTGTCCACTTATGGCCTAGAGTGCGCATTCTCGTCCGAGTCAGTCAGGGAGGTTGTGGGTGCGCGCCGCGCTCATCGTCATCATGGGCACGGTCGTTGCCCTCTCCGGCTGCACCTCCTCTCCGCCGCCGGCTCCACGGGCCGACTCGACCGCGCCCGTGCTCGCTCCCGGCCGCCCAGGGGAGCAGGCCAAGACGCTGTCGCCGAGCGAGGCCGCCACCGCCGTCCCTTCGGCCACGGCCAACGCGTCCGACATCAAGTACGTCCAGGACATGATCGTCCACCACCGCCAGGCCCTGGACATGTCGCTCCTCGCGCCCACCCGGGCCGAGTCGACCCAGCTGAAGAACCTGGCGGGCCGGATCAAGGACGCCCAGGGCCCGGAGATCCAGTTCATGACGACGTGGCTGCGGGAGCAGCAGCAGACGGTGCCCGAGCACCACGCCGCGCACGACGGCATGCCTGGAATGGCCACGCCCGCCCAGATGGAGGCCCTGAAGGCGGCCAAGGGCAAGGACTTCGACCGGATGTTCCTGGAACTCATGATCAACCACCATCTGGGGGCGATCAAGATGTCGGAGCAGGTGCTGACGAGCGGCTCGCACATCCGGGTCGAGGAGCTGGCCAGCGACGTCAGCGTGACCCAGGCCGCCGAGATCCGCCGCATGCAGCAGATGCAGTCCGCCCTTTAGGAAGGCCGGAACTTCGAAGACGGGGGCCTCGTCCCGGCGCTAAAGTACACTATCCCTGCCGGTAGTGCAGGCAATGTGCGAGGAGGACGTCACGTCCAATGGCAGATTCAAACGCTCCATCCGCATCGCCCACGCCGTCGGCCACCCCCACAGGGTCACCCACACCGAGCCCCACAGGAACACCCACGGGGACACCCACTGGGACACCCACTGGGACACCCACGTCCAGCCCCACGTCCAGCCCCACGCCCAGCCCAAGCTCCCCATCCCCGACGCCCAGCCAGAGCCCGACGTCGCCAAGCCCTTCCCCCACACCCACCCCGACGCCCACGCCATCGCCGTCGCCGACCAACACGCCTGTGGCGTCGCCGACTCCCACGACTGTTCCCACGTATCCCGTCCCCACCCCTTCGCCCAGCTCACCCGGCCTCGGCCGCCCGGGCATGCCGAACATCGATGTCCGCGGGAGCACCTTCACGGGGGCGGCCGGCGGCTTCATCACCGAGCACGACGAGCTGGCCAGGGACGCCCGCCGGATCCTCGACGCCATCACGGCGTTGGGCGACTTCGCCGGCACGGACGAGACGGCGAACACCTTCAAACAGGGCTACTCCACCGGGTTGAAGAAGGCCGAGACGTACGTCAACGCGTTACGCGACGTCTATCCCGGGATCGCCGAACGGCTGGCCGGCATGAAGACCGGCTTCGACGTCGCACACTGGGCCAGCATCCAGTCCCTGCCGAAAGTGTCCGACCCGCCCAAGTACTCGAAGTCGGACGGAAAGCTCAACCCCTGACGTTGTTCGGAGACCCGATGACCGCACCAGACGACGGCGCCCCCTTCCTCGACGAGGAGATGCAGCGCCTGCTCTCCCAGTTCCAGGCCGACCTCCGGCCGCTGCAGGAACTGCGCGAAAGCCTCGACAACCTCCGCGGCCGCGGCGAGGCTGCCAACGGCCAGGTGAAGGCCGAGGTGCTGCCGAGCGGCGTGCTCGGCGGCCTGCGCATCGACCCGCGGGCGATGCGGCTCGGCGCGGACGCGCTGGCGGAGGCGGTGCTCACCGCCGCGAACGCCGCCGCCGCGGACCTGGCCAAGCAGATGGCCGGGATGATGACGGACGGCCTGACCCCGTTCGCCGACGAGGTCAGGCGTTTCAGCCGGGAATAGCTACGTGGTCACCAGCCGTCAGTATCCGCGCCAGCGCCTGAACTGGTCCTGGCCCGCGGCGACACCCAGCTTGGCGAGCATCTGCTCCCAGGTGGGCAACAGGCTGGCCGGATCGTCGATCACGTCGCCGGGCCGGTTGAGCGCGTTCGCCGTGGTGGTGAAGATGGACGACCCGGTCAGGAAGACGATGGCGTTCTGCGCCGCCTTGTTCTTCGGCAGCAGGTTGGCGGCCTTACCGAAATTGGCGGGATCCACATGGTAGAAGACCATCGCCGCGGCGAAGTTCTTCACCATGTACTCGCCCCGGTCGCCCCACGACCCCATGTCCTCGCCGCGCCCCAGCTTGACCCCGTCGACGAGCAGCTGGTCGAGGGCCGTGTAGGCGAGGCTGCCGCCGACTGCGTAGATGAAGCGCTTGCCCACCGCGTGGTTGAACAGCTTGAGCAGCAGCCCGGCCTGCCTCCTGCGCATCGCCCAGTTGATCAGCACCTGGACCTTCTTGTCGATGGCCGGCCAGCAGAAGAACATCAGCAGCTCGAGCCACTGGATCATGGCCATCGTGTGGAGCGCGTGCTGGGTCTGCTCCAGCATGTCCGCGTAGTCGTCGACCGCGTCGGCCAGCCCGCGGAGGTACGCGGACACGTGCGGCGGATAGGGCGAGAGATCTTCGTTGAAGTATTTCCTGAAGGCGTCGACCCCCGCGCCGGAGCTGGGCGGCCGCCACACCGTTCGCGCGACGTCCTCCACGTCGTCCAGGCTCGTGTCCACCCGCGTGGCCAGCTGCCGCAACAGGCGCGCGGCCTCGCGCGCCTTGGCCGGGTCGCCGTCGGGGTAGGCGACGGACAGCATCTGCAGGACCACGGCGCCGACACCGAGGGCGGAGAACGCGAACCCTCCTATCGGAAGGGACTTGGGCGATGGACTCACGTGGCAGACCCTTTCTCCACCGGACATACCAGGATCATCCGATCATCCTGCAATATCATCGGCCACGCCAACCCCGCAGCCCCCTCAGGCCCCTCTAGGAGCCGACCCTCCAGGAGTGGAGATACTCCTCCTGCTCGGGCGTGAGCTCGTCGATCCCGATCCCGGCCGCGGCCAGCTTCAGCTTGGCGACCTCGTGGTCGATCTCCTCCGGGACGTCGTAGACGCCGGGATCGAGGCGGGAACGCTCGCCCGCCAGCCAGACCACGGCCAGGGCCTGCGCGGAGAACGACATGTCCATGACGGCCGCGGGATGGCCTTCGGCGGCGGTGAGGTTGACCAGCCGGCCCTCGGCGAGCAGCAGCAGCCTGCGGCCGTCGGGCAGCACGTACTCGTCGGTGTTGGGCCGCACCCCGCGGTGCACCTCGGTGGCCAGCTCGTCCAGCGCGCGCACGTCGATCTCCACGTCGAAGTGCCCGGCGTTGGCCAGGATCGCGCCGTCCTTCATGACCGACAGGTGCTCGGCCCTGATCACGTCGCGGTTGCCGGTCACGGTGACGAAGAGGTCGCCGAGCATCGCCGCCTGCGCCATGGGACGGACCTCGTATCCCTGGAGGGTCGCGTCGAGCGCCTTCACGGCGTCGATCTCGGTCACGATCACCCGCGCGCCGAACCCCTTGGCCCGCTCGGCCACGCCCCGCCCGCAGAACCCGAACCCGGCCACGACCAAAGTGCGCCCGGCCAGCATGGCGTTGGTGGCGCGCATGATGCCGTCCAGCGTGGACTGCCCGGTGCCGTAGCGGTTGTCGAACATGCGCTTGGTCCGAGTGTCGTTCACCGCCACGACGGGGAACCTCAACGCGCCCTCGGCGGCCATCTGCCGCAACCGGATGATCCCGGTGGTGGTCTCCTCGCACCCGCCCGTGACGTGTTCGAGCAGGTCGGTGCGTTCGGTGTGGAGAATGTTCACCAGGTCGCAGCCGTCGTCGAGCACGAGGTCGGGCTCGAGGTCGAGCGCCTGGTGGATGTGCCGGTAGTAGGTGGCCCGATCGACGCCGGCCCGCGCGTGCACGGAGATCCCGTAAACACGCAGCGCCTCGGCCACGTCGTCCTGCGTGGACAGGGGGTTGGACGCGGCGAGCGCGATCTCGGCCCCGCCCGCCTTCAACGCGCCCATCAGAACGGCCGTCTCGGCGGTGACGTGCAGGCAGGCGGCGATCTTCAGCCCGTCCAGCGGCCGTTCGATGCCGAACCGCTCTCCGATCGCGGTCAACACCGGCATCGAACGAGCGGCCCAGGAGATCTGCCGCTCGCCACTTTCCCAGAGATCCATGCCAGCCCTTTGAGCGAAGAAGACGGCCAAGAACACGCGTCGTCACGGCGAGCGACCCGTGAGCCTTCACAACCGGCCATGACGGACGGCCACTGACGTCGGCGCGTGCGGTCCACCGTGCTCGGCCGTAAAAGACCACGGGGGTTGATAACGGAAAGCTCCGGGAGGCGGGAAACCACCTCCCGGAGCTCAAGACGATTTAGTACCGGTAGTGGTCGGGCTTGTAGGGGCCCTCGACGTGGACGCCGATGTAGGCGGCCTGCTCCTTGGTGAGCTCGGTGAGCTTGACGCCCAGGGCGTCGAGGTGCAGGCGGGCGACCTTCTCGTCCAGGTGCTTGGGCAGCGTGTAGACCCCGATCGGGTACTCGGCCGTCTTCGCGAACAGCTCGATCTGCGCGATCACCTGGTTGGTGAACGAGTTGGACATGACGAAGCTCGGGTGGCCGGTGGCGCAGCCGAGGTTCATCAGGCGGCCCTCGGCGAGGACGATGATCGAGTGGCCGTCGGCGAAGACCCACTCGTCGACCTGCGGCTTGATGTTGTTCTTCGTGATGCCGGGCTGCTTGGCGAGGCCGGCCATGTCGATCTCGTTGTCGAAGTGGCCGATGTTGGAGACGATCGCCTGGTGCTTCATCTTCGCCATGTGGTCGGCGGTGATGATGTTGAAGTTGCCGGTGGAGGTCACGAAGATGTCGGCGATGCCGACGACCTCGTCCAGCGTGGTCACCTGGAAGCCGTCCATGGCCGCCTGGAGCGCGCAGATCGGGTCGATCTCGGTGACGATGACGCGGGCGCCCTGGCCGCGCAGCGCGTCGGCGCAGCCCTTGCCGACGTCGCCGTAACCGCACACCACGGCCACCTTGCCGCCGATGAGCACGTCGGTGGCGCGGTTGAGGCCGTCGATGACGGAGTGGCGGCAGCCGTACTTGTTGTCGAACTTGGACTTGGTGACCGAGTCGTTGACGTTGATGGCCGGGAAGAGGAGCTGGCCGTTCTTGTGCATCTCGTAGAGGCGGTGCACGCCGGTCGTGGTCTCCTCGGTGACACCCTTGATGCTCTCGGCGATCTTGGTCCACCGCTTGTCGGCGCCGACCGTGCGGGTGAGCAGGTCGATGATGACGTGCCACTCCTCCGGGTCGTCGGCCGTGGCGGCCGGCACGGCGCCCGCCTTCTCGTACTCGGCGCCCTTGTGCACCAGCAGCGTGGCGTCGCCGCCGTCGTCGAGGATCATGTTGGGCGCGTCACCGCCGGGCCAGGTGAGGGCCTGCTCGGTGCACCACCAGTATTCCTCCAGCGTCTCGCCCTTCCAGGCGAACACCGGCACGCCCTGCGGGTCGTCCGTGGTGCCATTGGGGCCGACGACCACCGCGGCGGCGGCGTGGTCCTGCGTGGAGAAGATGTTGCAGCTGACCCAGCGGACTTCGGCGCCGAGCGCGACGAGCGTCTCGATGAGGACGGCCGTCTGGATCGTCATGTGCAGGGAGCCCATGATCTTCGCACCGCGAAGGGGCTGGGAGGCCGCGTACTCCTTGCGAATCGCCATGAGGCCGGGCATCTCGTGCTCGGCGAGCCGGATCTCCTTGCGGCCGAAGTCGGCAAGTGAAAGGTCTGCGACCTTGAAGTCCATCGGGTTTCCCCTCGCGTCACTGATGGTTGTCCCGACGAGTTTAGGCGGCCCTTCGAGGGGTGCGCATCTCGGGGCGGCCGAAACTGACGTAAGAATGTAAGAATGCGTATCACGGAGGCCGCGAAGCGGCTCGGCATGTCCCCTCGAATGCTCCGATATCGGGAGGCGCTCGGTCTGCTGCCGCCCGTGCGGGAGCAGGGGGCGCACCGGCGGTTCGGGCCCGACGAGCTGGCGGCGGTGGCGCAGGGGGTGGAGCTGGAGAAGCAGTTCGACGTCTCACCCGCGGAGCTGGCCTTCGCGCTGCGGGTGCTCAGCGAGCCCACGGTGGCGGCGGCCGTCCGCGACCTCGGGATCCGGATCGGGCGGATCCAGGTGCCGCGCCGGGCCCTGGACTTCGAGAAGGAGAAGGCGCTGCGCCTCCTGCGCCCCTCCGGCCGCTGACCATTCAGGCGGCGGGGGTGACGAGTTGCTGGGCCAGCCACGGGAGGGCCTGCGGGAGCTCGCGGTTCCAGGTGTTGAAGTTGTGCCCGCCGCTGGGCAGGATCAGCGAGGACGCCCGCATCGGCGGCTTCACCGCGCTCAGGAACCTCATGGTCGCCGGGTAGTCGCTCTCCCCCTTCCTGCTGCTGGTGACGAGCACGTTCACGGGCGGCGCGGGCAGGTTGGCCAGCCGCCACATCAGGTCGTTGCGCTGTTCGACCGACTTGTCCCCGTGGAACAGGTCGCCGGTGGTGCTGTCGACGATCGTCTTGAAGTAGCCCGACTGCGAGACCGCCGCGGAGAACTGGTCGGGATGGCTCATGACGATCTTGAGCGCGCAGTAGCCGCCGGTCGAGCCGCCCAGGATGCCCCACGAGTCCCGGCCCTCCGCCACCCGGTAGTGAGTGGTCATGTCATGTTTGACGTCGTTCGTGAAGTACGCCTGGATCTGCGGCCCGTCCGGCACGTCCACGCACTCGGTGTCGCGCGGCAGCACCACGCTGGGCCGCATCATGACCAGGACCGTGGGCTTGACCTGGTGCTGGGCGATCGCCTTCGCCATCCGGCCGGGCAGATCGAGCCGGGTCATGAGGTTGCGCGGGTCCCCCGGGTAGCCGGTGAGCGCGATGATCGCGGGGAAGCGCTCCGTGGTGTGCTTCAGGTACGCCGTGGGCAGGAACACGTACGCCTCCTCGCTCAGGCGCGTGGACGGCCCCGGCATGATCACCTGTTCGATCCGCCCGCCCGGCACCGAGCGGGTGCTCAGCACCTGCAGCCCCGAGGCGGCGACCGTGATCGGCGCCGTCCCCGTGTCGGTGCCCAGGAGATCGTTCCAAGAGCTGTAGAAGGCGAAGTACTGGTTCACCGCCAGACCGAGGGCTGCCAGCGTAAAGGCCTGGCAGACGGTCAGCGCGCCCACCCGGCCCAGCACGGCGCTCAGGCGCGCCGCGCTCAGCCGTGGCCACAGCCACACCGTCGTCGCCAGCGCCGCCACCGCCAGCACCGAGAAGGTGACCAGCAGGCCGATTGAGTTCAGTCCCATGAGGCATGGAATACAGGGAGGGCCGTAAGCAGGGAGTTAACATGGAGATTACCCGGCCGGGTCTTCAATCTCGGAGTGTGAAGCGCTCCTGGATTCGTGCCGTCGCCGCCTACGCGTCGCTGGTGGTGGGTCTGCTGGACATCAGCAAGGCGGTGTTCCCCCGTTTCGAGCACAGCCGCATGGGTGTGTGGACGGACATCCTGCCGGGCATCGTCACGACCTTCGCCCGAGCGTCCTCCCTGGTCGTCGGCATCATGCTGATCATGCTCGCGCACGCGCTGCGCCGCGGGAAGGTGCGCGCCTGGCGCGCGGTCGTGCTGCTGCTCCCGGTGAGCGCCGCCGTGAGCTTCGTCCACCTGCGTCCGGTCTCGGCCGTGATCAGCCTCGCCCTGCTGGTCCTGCTCGTGTGGGGCAGGGGTGAGTTCTCCGCGCTGCCCGACCCGCGCTCGCGCTGGCGCGCCCTGGGGAACCTGCTCGTGCTCGGCGCCATCGACGTGGGCCTCGGCTACCTCATCATCAGCGCCCGCCCGCACGTGATCGTGGGCCGTCCGAGCGTGCTCGACCGCCTCGAACACGTCCTGCTCGGCCTGGTCGGGATCGAGGGCCCGGTCACGTTCACCGTCGAGCGGATCTCCGACCTGGTCTACTTCTCCCTGGTCGCGCTCGGCACGCTCACCGCCGTCTCCACGCTCTACCTGGCGCTGCGCCCCGAGCGTCCGGCCGCCGAGCTCACCGAGGACGACGAGCGGCGCCTGCGCGCCCTGCTCGCCCAGCACGGCGAACGCGACTCGCTCGGCTACTTCGCGCTGCGGCGGGACAAGAGCGTCCTGTTCTCCCCCTCGGGGAAGGCGGCCATCGCCTATCGCGTCGTGTCCGGGGTCATGCTGGCCAGCGGCGACCCGATCGGCGACCGCGAGGCGTGGCCGGCGGCGATCAAGGTGTTCATGAACGAGGCCAGGCGGCACGCCTGGGTACCCGCCGTCATCGGCTGCGGCGAGACCGGCGGCGAGGTGTGGACGCGCGAGGCCAAGCTGTCCGCGCTGGAGATCGGCGACGAGGCCATCGTCGACGTCGCCGACTTCACGCTGGAGGGCCGCGCCATGCGCAACGTCCGCCAGATGGTCAACAGGACCGAGCGGAACGGCTACACGTGCCACGTGCGCCGCAGCGCCGACCTGACCGGCCAGGAGCGCGAACGCGTCCAGCAGGCGGCCGACTCCTGGCGCGGCACCGAGACCGAGCGCGGCTACTCCATGGCGCTCGGCCGCCTCGGCGACCCGGCCGACTCCCAGTGCCTGGTGGCCACCGCCCACAAGGACGGCGAGCTCAAGGCCGTGCTGCACTTCGTGCCGTGGGGGCCGCGCGGCATCTCGCTCGACCTGATGCGGCGCGACCGCGGCGCCGATCCGGGGCTCAACGAGTTCCTGATCGTCAAGACCCTCCAGGCCGCGCCGGCCCTGGGCATCACGCAGGTCTCACTGAACTTCGCCATGTTCCGCGCGGTCCTGGCCCGCGGGGAGCGCCTCGGGGCCGGACCGGTGCTGCGGGCCTGGCGGGCGTTGCTGATCTTCCTGTCGCACTGGTTCCAGATCGAGTCGCTGTACCGGTTCAACGCCAAGTTCCGGCCGATCTGGGAGCCCCGCTTCGTGGTCTATCCGAACGCCCGCGACCTGCCCCGCATCGGTGTCTCGGCGTTGCAGGCCGAGGCGTTCATCACGCTGGGCCGGCCCCGCAGGCCCCGGCTGCGCCTCCCGCGCCTCCGCCCGGCCCAGCTCACGTCGTGAACGTCAGGAGGCGGAGGTGCTGCTGCGGAGGCGGTCCAGGTCGGGCTCCAGGTAGATCACGCGGGCGATCGGCACGGCCTCGCGGATGCGCCGCTCGGCCTCGTCGATGCCCTTCGCGACCTCGGCCGCCGTGTCGTTGTACGCCACCGCGATCTTGGCCGCCACCAGCAGCTCCTCGGGGCCCAGGTGCAACGTGCGCATGTGGATGACCCTGGCCACCTCGGGCGAGCCCTCCAGCGCGGACCGGATCTGGGCCTCCATCTCGGGGGTGGCGCCCTCGCCGACCAGCAGCGACTTGGTCTCCATGGCCAGCACCACCGCGATCACGGCCAGCAGCACGCCGATCATCAGGGTGCCGATGCCGTCCCAGGTGCCGTCACCGGTGATGACCGCCATCGTCACGCCGAACAGCGCGAAGATCAGACCGAGCAGCGCGCCCAGGTCCTCCAGGAGGATGACCGGCAGCTCGGGCGACTTGGACCGGCGGACGAACGCGACCCACGACAGCTTGCCGCGTACGGCGTTCGACTCCTTGATGGCCGTGCGGAACGAGAAACCCTCGGCGATGATCGCGAAGATCAGCACCGCGAACGCCCAGATCGGCGCCTCCACCGGCTCCGGAGCGGAGAGCTTGTGGATGCCCTCGTAAATCGAGAACGCCGCGCCGATCGTGAACAGCACGACGGCCACCACGAAGGCGTAGAAGTAACGTTCGCGGCCGTAGCCGAACGGGTGTTCCTTCGTGCTGGCCCTGGCCGCCCGCTTGCCGCCCACCAGCAGCAGCACCTGGTTGCCCGAGTCGGCGACCGAGTGAATGCCCTCCGCCAGCATCGAGGACGACCCGGTGAAGAACGCGGCCACGAATTTGGACACGGCGATTGCCAGGTTCGCGGTCAAGGCCGCAATGATCGCTTTAGTACCGCCGCTCGCGCTCACCGGTCTGCTCCACTCATAAAGATCAAGTACAAAGGCCTGAAAAGGGATCCTATTGCGAAATTCTGGCCTTCAGCTCAGTGATCGCTGACACAGGGGTCGGATCGATGGCATATCCGAGCGCCAGATATGTGCTCGCGTAGTCGCCGAGCGCGATCAGCGTGGCCATCCGTTCCAGCGGATGTTCGCCCTCCGCCGACAGCTCCGTCACCGGCACGTCGCGCTCCCGCGCCAGCCGTACCGACGTCTCGCGCCGCCGCGCCACCTGGGGATGCTCCTCGACGTCGCGCAGCACGACGAGCCGGAGCGTGCGCCCGGCGGTGTCGGCGAAGATGTCGCGCTCGGCCAGCGGCCCGTCGAAGACCTCGACCTGGTTGTGGCCGGCCTCGGGCAGCTCGCCGTGGACGGCGGGGTATTTCGCGTTGGTGTTGAGCTGGCAGGCCAGCCGGTACGCCGCCACCGACGCGACGGGCGACGACCCCCAGATCATCGGCACGCTCTCGGCCAGATCCATGGCGAGCGACTTGCCGGGGTTGATGAACGACTCGCTGGACGGCCGGCACCGGTGCGCCATGTCCTCCAGCGTCTTGGCCACCCGTTCGAACAGGTCGGCGTCGGCCTGGACGAGCCGCAGCGCGGCGGCGGCCACGATGACCGGGGAGGCCAGCAGCCAGAGGCTCGCCCTGGACGGGCCGGTGACCGGCACCGGCACGTAGATCGCCGAGGCCTGGGTGGCGACGGCCTCCAGCGGGGAGCCGGGGGCGCCCACGCCGAGCAGCGCGCATCCGCGCCGGACCGCCTGGGTGGCGACGGACACCGTCTCCTCGGCGTCGCCCGAGCCGGACACGACCACGACCAGGTCTGTGGCGCCCACCCAGCCGGGGAGCTGGTAGGAGCGCAGCGTGACGATCGGCAGCGGCGCGCCGTTGCCGACGATCGCCGCCAGGATGTCGCCGACGATGCCCGAGCCGCCCATGCCCGCGACCACGATGGCGCGCGGGCGCCCATGGTCGGCCAGGCGGCCGACGCGGGCCTCGACCGCGGTGCGGTAGCCGGTGCGTACGTGCGCCGCCGAGGAGGCGACCGCCGGCAGCATCCCGCCGGGATCTGCCTCGCTGAGGTGACGCTGGTCGTCGAGCCGCTCCGGCTCCCAGGTCACGGCTTCCTGGCCTCGTCGACGAGCAGGACGGGGATGTCATCCCGTACCGGATAGATCAGGCCGCAGCCCGTGCAGACCAGCTCCTCGGCCTCGTTCTCGGCACGCAAGGCAGCCTTGCAGGCCGGACAGGCCAGGATCTCCAGCAGCCAGTCGTCGATCTTCACTCTGACACCCTTCCCACGATGGCGAGGACCTCGTCCCTGATCGCCCTCATTGTGCTCTCGTCGGCCGCCTCGGCGTTCAGCCTGAGCAGCGGCTCGGTGTTGGACGCCCGCACATTGAACCACCAGTCCGGCCCGGTCACGGTCAGCCCGTCGAGCTCGTCGAACTCCCCCCGCGCCGCGAACGCCTCCCGCACCCGCCGCAACGCGTCGCCCTGGTCCGCCACGGTGCTGTTGACCTCGCCGGAGGCGTGGTAGCGCGAGTAGACCCCCACCACCTCCGACAGCGGGCGCTCCTGCTCGCCCAGCGCGGCCAGCACGTGCAGCGCCGCCAGCATCCCGGAGTCGGCGAACCAGAAGTCGCGGAAATAGTAGTGGGCCGAGTGCTCACCGCCGAAGACGGCTCCCGTACGGGCCATCTCGGCCTTGATGAACGAGTGCCCGACGCGCGTGCGCACGGGCACCCCGCCCTGCTCGCGCACGATCTCGGGGACGGCCAGCGACGTGATCAGGTTGTGAATGATCGTCGAGCCGGGGTGTTTGGCCAGCTCCCGCGTCGCGACCAGCGCCGTGACGGCCGACGGCGAGACCGACCGCCCCTGCTCGTCGATCACCCAGCACCGGTCGGCGTCACCGTCGAACGCCAGCCCCAGGTCCGCCCCGCTCTCGACCACGGCCCGCTGGAGATCGACGAGGTTCTGCGGCTCGATCGGGTTGGCCTCGTGGTTGGGGAAGTCGCCGTCCAGCTCGAAGTAGAGCGGCGTCAGCTCGATCGGCAGCCCCTCGAACACGGCCGGGACGGTGTGCCCGCCCATGCCGTTGCCCGCGTCGACGACCACCTTGAGCGGCCGGATGCGCGACAGGTCGACGAGCGTGCGCAGGTGGTCGGCGTAGCCCTGCAGCAGGTCCTTCTCGATCACCGACCCGCCGGGGGTGGCCGTGACGCCCACCAGCTCGGCGGCCCGGTCACGGATGTCGATGAGCCCCGTGTCGCCGCCGATCGGCACCGCACCGGCCCGGCACATCTTCATGCCGTTGTAGCGGGCGGGGTTGTGGCTGGCGGTGAACATCACCCCGGGCAGCCCCAGGCTGCCGCTGGCGTAGTAGAGCAGATCGGTGGAGCCCAGCCCGGCGTGCACCACGTCGGCGCCACGCGAACGGGCGCCCCTGATGAACGCCTCCGCCAGCGGAACCGAGGACTCGCGCATGTCGTGCGCGACCACGATCGACTCGGCCCCGGTCACTTCGACGAAGGCGGCCCCCACGGCCTCTGCGGTCGGCTCGTCGAGCTCCTCGGGCACCACTCCGCGAACGTCGTACGCTTTGAAGATCTTGGCGAGGTCGCCCACTCTCCAGCTCCGCCCTTGGGTCGATTCTCCGGCGTAATCGAGCCTACCGGTCGCGGTGCTGCTGAGCCGACCTCAGAACGCGCAGGTGCCCCCGGCGACCGACCTCCACGCCCTGACCGACCGGCTCACCGCCGCCGGACGGCGTGGGCCGCGCGGCCTCCCTGACCGCGTTGGCCAGCGCCTCGAGGTCGTCGGAACTCGGGGAGTTGCCGTCCGTCGGCAGCCGTACCACTTCCCAGCCTCGGGGAGCGGTCAACCGCTCGGCATGTTCGGCGCACAGGTCGTAACAGTGTGGCTCCGCGTACGTCGCCAGGGGGCCGAGAACAGCGGTCGAGTCGGCGTATACGTACGTGAGCGTGAAGACGGCAGGCTGACTGCAGGCGGTGCGGGAACAGCGGCGGACGGGGCTCACGGAGGGACCGTATCTGGTAAGTGTGCGAGGCGCCACTATCTGAGCGCTCTTAACGAGCGTGTCGCCACAATTCGGACACCTGTCGCAGCCTTTCCACCCACATGCCCCGAAGACACCGGCCCTCCGGACCTTGGGGGATCACGTAGAGGTGGTGAGCGGTGACGCTTCCTCAAAGCCTAAGGGGATCAACGCGCGGTGGGGAGCGGCAACGCCGCACCCCACCCCCAGAGATCACACACCCCGGCCCACCCGAACGCCGAAGCACGACCGACACCCCGACACCCCACCCGAACGCCGGGCTACAGCCAACGCCTCAGCGCCCCACGACCTTTCACGGTGGCGACGACCACCCAGAACCTCGGAACATCACCCAGAGGCGCGGAGAGGTGACACCGTTCCTCAGAATCGACAGGCCATCCCCGTACACTTGCTTGCGTGACACAGAAGCGCGGTCCCAGACGGCGCGATCGCCACGGTCGTGGCCTCCGCGGCCCGCTCGCTCCCTCCCACGTGCCCATGGCCAAGTCCCGGAGCGAGCGCTTCGACGACCTCGTGCTGGACGCGGTCGACCGCCTGCGCCCCCGCTGGGAGCGCCAGCTGTCGGCGGTGGAGTTCGCGGTGGAAGAGGTCCCTCCGCTGAGCGAACTCGGCGACGGCCCGAGCCTGGGCACCGACCCGATCCCCTTCGGCCGCGCCGACGCCGCAACCGGCCAGAACCCGGCGTCGATCGTGGTCTACCGCCGCCCGCTCGAAGCACGCGCCAGAGACCGGGACACCCTGGGCGCCATGGTCCACGACACGGTGGTGGAACAAGTGGCCACCCTCCTGGGCCTCTCCCCCGAAACCGTCGACCCCGGCTACGACGACCGCCGCTGAGCCCCGTACGGATCCCCGGGGCGCGATCCTCGCATGGGGGACGCTTCGCCCGGATCGCCTCCCAAGGAGACCCGTCCCTTTCCGGATCCCCTGAAGGCGCGGTCCTCGCGCGGTGGGGAGCTCGGCCGGCGCCCTGCGGGGGCCCGCGACGAGAAATCAGTCGCGAGAGCGTGGATGAGGGCCGTACCGTCACGCCTTATGAGGCTCCTCTCCGTCAACATCGGCAGACCCCGGCCCAACCCCTGGAAGGGCCTGAGCGCGACGGGCATCGACAAGCGGCCCGTCCACAACCCGGTCGCTGTGAGAGCCCCGGGCCCGAAGGGCACCGGTGAGGTCGGTCTCGCCGGCGATCGGGTGTACGACGTGAAGCACCATGGCGGCGTTCACCAGGCCGTCTACGCGTATGCCCGCGAGGATCTCGACACCTGGGAGGCCGAGTTGGGCAGGCCGCTCACAAACGGCGTCTTCGGGGAGAACCTCACAAGTCTGGGCCTGGACGTCAACGGTGCCCTGATCGGTGAACGTTGGCGGATCGGGCCGGACGTCGTCCTGGAGGTGTCGTGCGCGCGGATCCCGTGTGGGACCTTCCAGGGCTGGCTGGAGCGTGACGGCTGGATCAAGCGTTTCACACAGGCCGCACGGCCGGGCGCGTATCTGCGCGTGATCGAGCCCGGTGATATCCGCGCCGGTGACCCGGTCGAGATCGTGCACCGGCCCGATCATGATGTGACCGTCGCGCTGGTCTTCCGTGCGATGACCTTGGAGCCGGAACTACTGCCGTGGCTGCTGGTCGCCGAGGCCCTGCCGCCAGAGGAAAAGGAATCGGTACGCAGGCGCTCCGCTTAGAGGTCGGCTTCAGGGGATCGCCCGCGCCGGCGGGGGTGAGGGACAGAGAGCCCGGCGTCGTTGTTCTGGGTGCGCTCCCCTTGGTTTCGCCTGCTGCCATGGGCCCATGGGCCCCGCTCTAGGGCCCTCCAGCCGCGCCACGACCGTCAGCCGGAGTCGGCTCCACCCGACCCGAATCGATGCCGACAGCCCCTGCGAGATCGGCATCGCTCAGATCCGCTCCAGAAAGACCGGCGCCGGTCAGGTCGGCGTTCCGCAGGATGGCGCTGGCGAAGGTGGCCTCCGTGAGGTTGCATCCGGTCAGGATCGCGCCCTCGAGGTTGGATCCGGCGAAGCAGAATCGGCTCAGATCGTAACCGGCCAGGTCGGCAGCCCGTAGATCGATCTTCTCCAGCTCGATGCTGTCGCCTGGAAGGACCATCGTTCGTCGGCTGAGCACCGCCATCGCCGCGCCGATATCGTCGCGCAGCCCTCCGTGAAAACGCTTCCGTTCAAGGTCGACCTCCTGCGTCGGACGGCTTGGCGGCCAGGGCGCGTGCAACCGGACGAAGGAGGCCAGCAGGGCGGCGGCGTGACCGCGGTAGTGCGGCGCGGCACCCGCGATCTGCTCCATCGCGTACAACCCCGAAGTCGCTCGCTAACGCAGGCTCCCCACCGAACCTCATGACGGTCATGGCTGCCATTTTCCCTCGGTCATATCGCGGCGACGCTGTCCGCGAGGCGCGCCGACCTCCTCACCGCTCATCGCGCGGACCCGGTACGGCATCCGGCGGGCCGGACATCCAAGCGATCAGGCCTATGAGAGTGAGGACGGGAATGGCGATCAACGCCGGAGAATGCCACTCGGGAGCCATCATCTCAAGATCGCCATCGTCATTGAGCAGCCAAAACCGTGTCAGGGGAGAGAGCAGCACTCCCATGACCAGAGTCAGTTCGTACAGGATGAACCAGACGCCGGTCGGCACGGTGGACCTGGAGGGTGATCGACGGTTCAGCCGGTCGAGCACGGCGATGAGAACCGCCTCGGCGGCCAGGACCAGGGTGATGCCGAGCGTCACATTCCGCGCATGCGTGACCTCCTGCTCCAGCTGTTTCAGCAGCATGTCATTCCATGGCTCTTCGTACCAGGGATTGAGTTCTCCCGTCGGATGGGCGATCAGCTGGAGCGCGGTCATGTTGACCGCGGCGTACAGAACCGGGGCTGCCAGAGCGGTCGAATATATGAGGCGACGTACGTTCATGCGCTGTTGGATGCCAATGTCGGCGCGCACGTTCCGCTGGGCACCCAGCCGGACGATGAGCACGGGTTCAGCTCCATCCGAAGGAGCGGCTGAGCTGGGCGAATAAGGTCTGGGCTATTTCGACTGGTGGTCGTTGTCCAGGTGACATGGAGCGGGAAGGTGCCGCGCGACGCCAGATCGCGCTCGGTGTCCAGGGCCTCGCTCAGGAGGTGGACGTCAGCAGCGAAGACCGGAGATGCGGCCCGGTGCAGCCGAGCCGAAGGAGGCCGACAGACACTCGCACTCCCTGCACCCCGTTACTTGATCCGGCCCAGCAGGCGAATGGTGACGCTGTCCCCAGGCCCCTTCCCGATCAGCTCCCGTACGTCGTTCTTCACCGGCAGCTTGTGCGTGCCGTCCCCCAGAGCCATGAACGAGCTCCGGAACGGGTGACCGTCGATGGTCCCCCGAATCTTCACCAGTCCCCGGGTGCCGAAGAACTCGGCGGACCCGGGCATCACGACATACGTCCAACCACCCTTGTTCGGGCTCTTCACCAGTGTCGCGGCGAACTCCTTGTCGAGCTCCTGGACCACGTCATCCGCTCGCGTAGCGCCACTCATCGCAGGTTCCCCTCTCCGCTATTCGACGATCTCGAGGCCGTTGCCGTCCGGGTCACGGAGGGCGAACATCGGCGGGACGCCCTCCCACCGCAGCAGCTCGTCCACGTCGGCCTTGCGCTCCACCAGCTCCTTGTGCAGGGACGCCGCGTCCGCCGTGCCGAGCCGGACGCCCGTCTCGACTCCGACCGCCGTCCCGGGAGCCGCCAGGATCAGCGCGATCGTGGTCGTCGCTCCCGGCGGCGCCACCTCGATCCATCGCCCGCCGAGCTGTTCGACGGGCGCGTCCAGCCGCTTCTCCAGTCCCAGTGTGCCCACATAGAACTCGACGGCACGGTCCTGGTCGGTGACGGGAACGCCGACGGTCCTGACGCCGGTGACCCCCGTACTCACTCGCTCGCCCACTTCGGGCCTCCTATCGTTCGGTTCACCTGGTCGGACTCGCGAACCGCCCGAAACTCATCGCGGAACGTCGAGGTGAAATGACGACGCGCGCGCTGAGCTGTACAGGGCCCGGGGGGTTCGTACCCGCCGGCCAGCTGTCAGCGGGACCGTCATGGTCAGCCCGCCGGGCGGGAGGACGCCGGTGCCGCTCTGTCCGGCAGCCGACTCCATGGTGCTGGCGGAAAAGCTTGACAAGGTGCTGGTCCGGCAATTCGCTGATGCTAATCAGACCACCGAGTACCGTGCCCGTCACCTGGAAGCGATCAACGCCCCGGCTGCACATTATCTGCAGCTCCCGCGCGCTGCTGAGGAGCGTGGATGACCGACGACATCAGTCCGGACAGGGTCGCCGAGATCACCGCATTCGTGGATGTCGAAGCGCCTCCGCCTGACGATTGCCGCACGGCGCTCATCCTCTTCGGCACCAATCAACCGCAACCGGCCGAGATCGCGGCCGACCGGTACCACAGGGGGCTCGCCCAGCTGATCATCGCTACTGGCGGAGTGAACCGTCACAACGGGATCGTCGAGGCACGCACCTTCCATCGCCTCCTCATCGAGCGTGGTGTGCCCGAAGCCGTCATCCGCTGCGAAGACCGATCCGCCAACACCTGGCAGAACGTCGAGTTCGCGCTTCCCTTCCTTCAGGAAGCCCTGCGCGTGGGGCTGGTTATCACCGCTGTGTCCAAGTGGTACCACCTTCGCACCGTGCACATGCTCAAGTCCCTCGTGCCGGAGATCGGGGCCTTCCACGCCATCGCTTGGGAACCTGTCTACGCCGGCAAACCAGTGACGCGGGCGAACTGGCAGTCTGGCCCTGACGGCAAACGGCGGGTCAGCCGCGAGTGGGAGGAGGTGTCCCGTCGCGTCGCAGACGGCAGCCTCCCTGAGCTACGACGCGAAGACGGGGCATGGCGCTGAGCGAACGCTCTGCGACAAACGGGCTCAGGAAGGGCGCCGAGTAGCGCCTGTTCAGGAGATCATCCGTCTCCGTAGGTTACGGATATTCCGTATTTCCGGCGGGCCGGGGCCGGGGAGCGCGAGGGGCTGGAAAGCCCCTCGCCAGGGGTGTGGGGGCTTGCCCCCACAGGGCGCTGCCCGAGCTCCCTATCGCGCGAAGCGCGCCCCCGTGCGAGGACCTCGCCTTTGGGGGATCGAAAGGGGGCTGGCCCCCTTGGGAAGCGCTGCCCGGAGCCGCGCGAAGCGCCTCGCAACGCGGAGCTCCATGCGGTTCCCGGGGTCTAAGGCGCAACCACGTTGGGGGTGTCGGTCAAGGGTGGGAGGAGGGTCCACAGGCGGGATGGGGCCAGGGGCTGGGTGGTGAGGAGGAGGCCGGTTTTCAGGTGGTCCTCGATCACTCTCGCGCCGTAGACCTCCCCCGCGACCGGCGTGACCGCCAGCGCGTAGTCCCCCTTCGGTCTCAGTTTGACGTTCTTCGTGCGGCCCGCCGGTATCGACACCTCGAACGGCTCCTCCGGCCGGCCCTTCTCGGGTATCACCTGGATCCGTACCTTGCCGGGGACGCCGACGGCCGTGAGGATCAGCTTCGAGCCCGGGCCGTTGCGGGCCACCGTGCTGCCCAGGTCCAGCGCGGGGGTGCCGGCGGTGAAGGCGACGTCCGAGCGTCCTCCCGTGCCCGTGATGACGAGGCCGGCCACGATCGGGGTGGGTGAGGTGAGGACCAGGGCCGCCGAAGAGCCGCCCACGCCCGTGGTGACGTCCAGGGAGACCACGCTGCCGGCGGGCACGTCCAACGACTCGCGGCCCTTCATGGCGTACTCGGCGTCCTCGCTCACCGCCTTGATCCGCACCTGGGCGTCGTTCTCGCCGGGGGCGGCGACCAGGAGTTCGCGGCGGCCGCCGCCACCGGGGAGGCCGGGTACGACGACGCGGGTGGCGGGCGGGGCGGCCGAGGGGAGCCAGTCGACGCCGCCGGTTTCGAGGGCGGTCCTGGCGGCGACGGCGAGGCGGCCGAAGGCGGTGGTGACGCTCACGGCCATGATGTCCGCCGACGGGGCGATGGTCTTGAGGTCGATCTCGCGGTGTTCGCCGGGCGCGATCTCCAGGCCGATGCCCTTGTCGCCCGAGATGGGGCCTTCCGCCGCGTAGACCTGTACGTCCGCCAGGGCCGGCGCCTTGTCGGCGTTCGTGAGGTGCAGGCGGACGTCGGCGTTGGCGGGGCCGGGGCCCACGAGCCAGGTCGTGGGGGCGGGTTCGGTGCAGCGGACTCCCGCGAGGCCGCGGCCGGCGCCCTGGGTGGCGCGGGTGAGGTAGCCGGCCTCCAGCCCGCCGGGGCCTTTCGTCACGTACGGCTTGGCGTCGCGCATCGGCTCGTGGGTGAGCGTGCCGGGCAGGTAGACGCTGACCCGCTCGCCCTTGGCACCGGGGCACACCGCGGTGACCGACTCGACGGCGACCTTCCTGGGTTGCGGTTGCGGGGCGGCCGCCGCCGAAGGGGCCGGCCTGGTGACGTACGCGACGCCGTACAGGGCCGCCAGTGCCACGACGACCAGCGCCGGCAGCCCGAACCGGTTCTCCACGAACGCCTTCATCGCCCACCCGCCACGTTCACGGCCATTCTGGCGGCGACCGCCGGCGGCGCCTCCACGGCCTCGGGGGCGCTTTCGCGCCGCCCCGGCGCCGCCAGCACCGCGATCACCAGCACCAGCACCGCCTGGGTCCACAGCCAGGGCGTGTGCAGGGCGCTGACCGGCTGGGCGGGTACGCGGACGACCGGCTCGGCCAGCCGCCACAGCCCGCCCGCCTCCGACAGGCTCATGCGCGCCAGCGACGGCTGCGAGTCGAGCGTCCTGGCCAGTTCGGCGGAGACGGGCGGCGCCACGGCCACCATGCCCACGCCGAGCTTGCCCAGGATGGCCGCGTCGCCGCCGCGCCCGCCGACCAGGCCCTCGACCGCCGCCCCCAGGCGGGTGCGGGCCTCGGACTCGACCGGGAGCTCCGACTCGCCGATCAGCGGGGTACGGCCGTGCAGCACGGTGAACGAGGAGCCCTTGATCACCAGCGTGCGCTCCCCCTGCGTGGTACGGGCGGCGGCCAGCACGGGCAGCACGTCCGGCACGTCGCCCACGAGCGGTCCCCGCACCCCGGTGGCCACCCAGTACCCGGCCGCCAGCAGCGGCGTGCTGAACGCCACCGCCGCCACCGCCATCGCCCCCAGCCGGCGCAGCGCGCCTCCGGCACGGAGTTCGGCCAGGCGGTGGGCGGTCAGGCCCACGAGGACCACCAGCCCGGTCCCCGCGAACGCCAGCGGGACCCCTGGCCAGGCCCGTGCGCCTTCGACGGTGACGCGGCTGACCAGGATCGCCGCCAGCACCCCGTACAGGGTGATGCCCCAGCCGATGGCGACGATCATCCGCTGGCGGCGCATGAGGAGCGCGGCCAGCGCCGTGACCACCAGGCCCCCGGTCACCCAGAACGGCGGCAGCCCCGGCCCTCCCGGGCTGAGCGCCAGCAGCGACTCGGGGGCGAGCGCGGCGTCCACCAGGGCGGGATCGTGCAGCCCCGCTTCGAGCAGGATCTTGCCCGGGGAGGTCACCAGCCCCGCCAGCCAGGGGAAGAGCAGCACCGGAGGCACCGCCAGCGCGATGGCCATCGAGGTCACCGCGCCGCGGAACGCGACGGCCGCCAGCACCCCCAGCACGGCGAACAGCGGATAGACCAGGGGCGCGAACGCCGTCCCCACGGCCAGCAGCAGCCCGAGCGCCCACGCGGCCCGGCGGGCGCGGCGGCGTTCGCCGGACAGCACCACCGTCCCGAGCGAGGCGTAGAGCGGCACCAGCACGAACACCACCGCGGTGCCCAGCCGTCCGGCCGCGATCGCTCCCGTCGCGACGGGCAGCAGCGCGTACGTCCCCGCCGCCCAGGCCCGCGCGGGCACCGCCGGGATGACGTGCCGGGTGGCCAGGTACGCCGTCGCGCCCGCCAGCGGCACCGAGCCGAGCAGCAGCACGGACACGGCCAGCCACGTCTTGCCGAACGCGAGCGTGGACAGGGCCGCGAGCACGGCGACGTACGGGGGCGTCCAGGCGTTCGAGCCGAGCCCGATGTCGTGGAAGCCCTCGGTGTAGAAGGCCCACAGGTCGCCCGCGCCGCCCGTGACCGGGACGAGGGCGCCGCCGCCGAGCCGTTCGCCGCCGAGGAGGGAGCGCTCGGCGACCAGCGCGACCGCGGTCAGCGCGAGCATGAGGACGACGCCGGGACGGCTGAGGAAGCGTTTGACCGCGCCGGTGTCCGCCGGCACGACCTCGTACTCGTCCTCGGCGGAGGTGGAGGCGGTGGCGTGGTGGTGGCGGCCCGTCGAGTCCACGGGCGCCTCGCCGGCGAGGAAGCTCTGCACCATGTCGATGAGCCGCCGCCAGGCCGCACCCCGAGGGGACATCAACCGCTTTATGCGGATATATCCCTTCTTGCGGGCCTGCCTGTTTCCGGCGGGGCGACGGGCCCGGCGCGCCCGCAGCAGCCGGAACGGATGCAGCAGGATCGACGCCATCGCCGCCAGCTCGTCCAGCGCGTTCGCGGGCTGTTTGCTCACCACGAACAGCGCCGTGCGGAAGGCCGAGCCGAGCACGTTCCGCAGCAGCGCCCAGAGCATCGCGCCGAACGGCAGGTTCGCCATCACCACGAAGATCGCGTTACGCCTGTCCAGCCGGCGGGGATGGTCGCCGCTGACCGTGATCCTGCGCCGCCTGCGAGCCGCCGCCTCGGCGTGCCAGGCCACGGCGGAGGTCACGTTCAGGACCTTGTGCCCGGCGTTGCGCACCCGCCAGCACAGGTCGAGATCGTCGCGGAACAGCGGGAAGAACGGGTCCAGCCCGCCGACCCGCTCCCACACGTCGCGCCGGATGAGCATTCCGGCCGTGGACACCGACAGCACGTCCCGCGTCCCGTCGTGCTGCCCCTGGTCGAACTCGCGCGGCTCCAGCCCCGTCTCCCTGCGCCCGGTACGGCCCACGGTGACGCCCACTTCGAGCAGCCGCCGGCGGTCGAGCCAGTCGAGCAGCTTCGGGCCCAGCACGGCGGCCTTCGGATCCTGCGCCGCCGCGGTGAGCAGCGCCTCCAGCGCCCGCCTGTCGGGGGCGCAGTCGTCGTGCAGCAGCCAGATCCACTCGTCGCTTCCGGCGGGTGGCAGCTTGGCGAGGACTTCGGCGACGGACTCGCCGAAGCCGGTGGAGCGCGGCAGGGAGATCAGGTTGCCGCGGCCGAACGCCTGGGCGAGCAGGTCGGCCGAGCCGTCCCTGCTGCCGTTGTCGACGCCGGCCACGCGGTCCGGCCTGCGACTCTGGTTCACCAGAGCACGCAGCGTCTCCCCCAGCCAGCGCGCGCCGTCGTGAGCGACGACGATCACGGTGACATAGGGACGTGACATGGGCGGATGCTCCTGAGGGGGGTAGAGCAGGCGCGCCCACCATATACCTGTGACAGCCGGGACAGCAGATGCGGAAAGGGTCACGCGTTCGACCGCGTGACCCTTCCGCCCATATACCTAAACGGCCTGGCGCTTGATCCGTCTGCGCTCCCGCTCGGACAGCCCTCCCCAGATGCCGAACCGCTCATCGTGCTCGAGTGCGTATTCCAGACACTCTGCACGGACCTCGCACGATCGGCAGACCTTCTTGGCCTCTCTGGTGGAGCCGCCCTTCTCCGGGAAGAACGCCTCCGGATCCGTCTGCGCGCACAACGCGCGCTCCTGCCAGCCGAGTTCTTCAGCGTCAAGCTGATCCTGTGCGATGACCGGATCGGTCACTGCACACCTCCCTGCCGCCCGCCCGCAATGGAGCCCCCCATGGACGCCTTCCTTATTACCCACCCATCGGAAGGCGTAACAACATGGTTGTAATTACACGCGTGTGCTGTAGCTGACGTCAAGCGGCATGCAGCTATCCGGGGAAAGACCAGAGCTCGCCCCGGTGTGCTTGGCATGTGATGTTCACGCCCGGCCGACACCCTTTTGCGCGCGGCGTCGTAAGGCTCGTTCAACCTGTCAGCGGTCCGAACCGTACCAGGGCGGGATAGACACCCGCCCAGGCCCCACCTTCTCTCTAGTCGTTCATTACCGGTCCGTTACCTGCGGGGCTCGTTGGGCGTGTATATGGCCGTAGGGTCGATGGGGTCGTCTCCCGGGCGCGCGCCGTAGGGGGTGGAGTCGAGCCGCATCGTCGCGTCGCCGACAGGCTCCGCCTGGCGGGGCCAGGGCTGCTGCTGTTGGGGCGCCTGGTGGGTGGGCCGGTACTGGCCCTGCTGGGGCTCGTAACCACCCTGCTGGTGGTGCTGCGGGTGGCCGAGCGGGTCCTCGTACGACCTGGGCCCCTGGCTGGAGTAGTCGGGCACGCGCAGCTCCGGCTGGGTGCCCGCGGTGGAGTGCTGGGCCGTCGAGTGCTGGCCGGTGGAGTGCTGGTACGTCTCCGCCTGCTGGTAGGCGTCCATGAGCTGCTGGGAGCGCGGGTCCACGGGCGGGTCGGGCTCCTGGTACGCGGACGGGGTGGCGTACTCGCGGCCCGAGTAGCCGGTGAACGGCTGGCCGCCCTGCTGGTCGAAGGCGCTCTGGCCGAAGTACGGCTGCTGCGGCTGCTGTTCGGCGGCCGGCGGGTAGGGGACGCTCGGCGCGGTGTCGCCGGCCGGCGTCGGGAAGGCCTGGTCGGCGAACGCGTTGGGCGCGGGCTCCGGGGGCGCGTACGGGTTCGGGCGGTCCGCGGGCGGGGCGTAGGGATTGGGCTGCTGGTCCGCGGGCGGGGCGTACGGGCTGGGCTGGTCGGTCCCGGGCGGCGCGTACGGGTTGGGGCTGGACTGGCCGTAGGCGCTCGGCTGGCTGTCCGCCGGGACGTACGGGGCCGGCTGGTACTCGACGGCCGGCGGGGTGGAGTACTCCTGGGCCGAGGGGACCGAGGGGGCCGTGTCGGCGGGGGCGTAGGCCGACTGGGCGAAGCCCTGCGGGGCGTAGGCCTGGTCCGGCTGGCCCTGGTCCGACGAGCCGAAGCTCGGCGGGGCATAGGACGGGTCAGGCTGGCCCGGTCCGAAGCCCTGGGGAGCGAAGGACTGCTCGGGCGGCTCCACCGGCTGGAAGCTCGGCGAGGAATAGCCCTGGCCGGCCTCCCCAGGTCCGAAGCCCTGCGGGGCGAAGGACGGCTCAGGCTGGCCCGACCCGAAACCCTGCGGGGCGTAGGGCTGCCCAGGCTGGTTCGATCCGAAGCCCTGGGGAGCGTTGGGCTGCTCGGGTTGGCTCTGATCGACCGATCCGAAGCCCTGCGGCGCGTAGGGCTGGTCCGGCTGGCTCTGCTCCAACGGGCTGAAGCTCGGCGTGGAGTAGGACTGGTCGGGCTGGCTCTGCTCCGGCGGGCCGAAGCTGGGCGCGGGGTAGGGCTGCTCGGGCTGGCTCTGGTCCGAGGGGGCGGCGGGCAGGGCGCCCCTGATCACGTGCAGTTGGGGCTGCGGCTCCGGTTGCGCGGCCTGGGGCTCGGGCTGGCCGCCGAAGCTCGGGGGCTGCTGACCGTACTGGCCCGACGGGGGTTGCTGGCCGTACTGACCGGAAGGGGGCTGCTGCCCGTAGCCGGGCTGCTGGCCGGACGGCGGCTGCTGGGCGAAGCCCGGCTGCGGACCGTACGCGCCCGAGGGCGGCTGCTGGCCGTAAGGAGCCTGGCCGTAGCCGGGAGCCTGCTCGGGCTGCCCGAAACCGGGGGCCTGCTGCGGCTGCTCCGGCTGACCGAAGCCCTGCTGGGCCTGGTCGGGCTGACCGAAGTGCTGGGGCTGCTCCGGCTGGCCGAACTGCTGAGGCTGGTCGGGCTGGCCGAACTGCTGCTGCCAGGGCGCCTGCTGCCCGAGGTTCGGGTGGTGGTAGACCTGCGCGACGGGCCGCTCCGGCAGGATCTGCGGGATCAGGTACACCAGCGCGACGGCGACCAACGCGACGGAAGGCACGCCAAGGAGCACCAGCTGCATCGTCGGCCAGGCCCCGAGCCCGGAGAACAGGCCGAGGATCAGCGACAGCATGCCGAACACCGTGGCCAGCACCAGCCCGACCGCCGACCCGTACATGATCGGCTTGGCCTTGGGCGACGGTTCGCCGACCTTGGTGACCAGCAGCACGGCTCCGAGCAGCAGCGCGGGCACGACGGGGTTCGCCAGGTCCAGGACGTTCGCGGCCGCCCGCCTGGGCAGGCTGGTCAGGGACGTCGACGAGCCGACCAGGACGTCGCCGACCGCCAGCAGCACTGTCAGCAAGCCGAGGACGAGCATGATCCATGCGCCCGGCTCCTTCAGCCGGGCGACGTCAAATTTGCTCACAAGTACCCCCATCGGACCCTTTAGCCCGAAGGGAGTTTGCCACATGACCGACTCGGGTGGCGGGGGTCCCAGGAACCTCCTGCATCCCAATTCGGCCTACACCTGGCACTTCTCTCATAACAAGTGGGGTAAAACCACACCCGCGACAGGGTTGTCAGGGGCCGATGGAAGACTGGCGGCATGCACATCGTGTCACTCGCGGGCGGCATCGGCGGCGCCCGTTTCCTGCGCGGACTGCGCGCGACCGCGCCGGATGCCACCATCACCGTCATCGGCAACACGGGTGACGACATCACCCTGTTCGGCCTGCGGGTCTGCCCCGACCTCGACACCGTGATGTACACCCTGGGCAACGGCATCGACGAGGAGCAGGGCTGGGGGCGCGCCAAGGAGTCCCACGTCGTCAAGGAGGAGCTGGCCGCGTACGGCGTGGAGCCGCAGTGGTTCGGGCTCGGCGACCGCGACTTCGCCACCCACATCGTGCGCTCGCAGATGCTGGAGGCCGGCTACCCGCTCTCCCAGATCACGCAGGCGTTGTGCGCGCGCTGGCAGCCCGGCGTGCGGCTGCTGCCGATGACCGACGACCGCTGCGAGACCCACGTGGTGATCGAGGACGAAAACGGCAAGCGCGCCATCCACTTCCAGGAGTGGTGGGTGCGGCTGCGCGCCTCGGTCCCGGCGCAGTCCTTCGCGCTGGTGGGGGCCGACACGGCCAAGCCCGCGCCGGGCGTGCTCGACGCGATCGAGCAGGCCGACGTGGTGATCCTGCCGCCGTCCAACCCGGTCGTGAGCATCGGCACGATCCTGCAGGTCCCGGGCATCCGCGACGCCCTGCTGCCCAAGACCGTGGTCGGGGTCTCGCCCATCATCGGCGGCGCGCCGGTCAGGGGCATGGCCGACGCCTGCCTGACCGCCATCGGGGTGGAGACGACGGCGCAGGCCGTGCTCGACCTGTACGGCCCGGAGCTGATCGACGGGTGGCTGGTGGCGGAGGAGGACGAAGGGGTCGCGCTCGACGGCGTACGGGTGATCGCCCGGCCGATCCTCATGCACGACGCCGACGCCGCCGCCGACATCGCCCGCACCGCGCTCGACCTGGCCCAGGAGCTCGCCCGATGACCAGCGCCCCCCGGCGTTTCGAGGTGATCGCCGTCGAGGGCATCGGCGAGGTGCGGCCCGGCGACGACATCGCGGAGCTGCTCAAGGACGCCGGCCTGCGGGACGGCGACATCGTGGTCGTCACGTCCAAGATCATCAGCAAGGCCGAGGGCCGCGTCCGCAGGGCGCCCGACCGCACCAAGGCGATCGAGGACGAGACCGAGCGCGTGGTGGCCAGGCGGGGCGACACCGTGATCTCCCAGACCCGCCACGGCTTCGTCATGGCCGCCGCCGGGGTCGACGCCTCCAACACCGAGCCGGGCACCGTGCTCCTCCTCCCCGAAGACTCCGACGCCTCGGCCAGGCGCATCAGGAAGGGCCTGGCCGTGCGGGCGGGCGTGATCGTCTCCGACACGTTCGGCCGCCCGTGGCGCAACGGGCTCACCGACGTGGCCATCGGAGTGGCGGGCATGCGCCCGCTCGACGACTTCCGTGGCACCTCCGACGGCTACGGCAACGAGCTCAACGCCACCGTCACCGCGCTGGCCGACGAGATCGCGGGCGCGGCCGAGCTGGTCAAGGGCAAGCTCGGCGGGGTCCCGGTGGCGATCGTGCGCGGGCTGTCCCACCTGGTCACCGACGACGACGGGCCCGGGGTCAGGCCGCTGGTGCGGCCGGCCGACGACGACCTGTTCCGCTACGGGTCGCGGGATGTCGTGTTCGCGCGCCGTACGACCAGGGAGTTCTCGGACCGGCCGGTCGATCCGGCGAAGGTACGCAGGGCGGTCGCGGCGGGCATCGCCGCGCCGGCGCCGCACCACACGACCCCCTGGCGGTTCGTGCTGGTCGAGTCGCCGGAGACGCGCACCAAGCTGCTCGACGCCATGCGCGACGCGTGGATCGAGGACCTGCGCGGCGACGGGTTCAGCGAGCAGTCGATCGCCAAGCGGATCAAGCGGGGCGACGTGCTGCGCGACGCGCCCTGCCTGATCGTGCCGTGCCTGGTGATGGAGGGCTCCCACACCTACCGCGACGATCGGCGCAACGCGTCGGAGCGGGAGATGTTCGTCGCGGCGGCCGGCGCCGGGGTGGAGAACCTCCTCATCCAGCTCGCCGTCGAGGGGCTGGGCTCGGCGTGGGCGTCGTCCACGATGTTCTGCCGCCCGGTCGTCCGCGAGGTGCTCGACCTGCCCGGCTCCTGGGACCCGATGGGCTGCGTGGCCGTCGGCCACGCGGCCGCCCCGCCGCGCGACCGCGCGCCCCGCGACCCGGACGACTTCATCGTCACACGCTGACCGCGGCCCGAAAGGATAGGTCAGACGGGCATTTACCGTTAGGAAAGTTTCCTTTACATTTGGGGCATCCCCCCATGTGAAGGAGCAACTTCATGAGAAGGACGCTCACGTTAGTCGCCGTGGTGGTGATCGCCGTCGCCACCACGCTGTTCAACACGGCGCCGGCGTTCGCGCACGGCTACGTCAACTCCCCGCCCAGCCGGCAGGCCAACTGCGCCCAGGGCAAGGTCCCCAACTGCGGCAACATCATCTACGAGCCGCAGAGCGTGGAGGGCCCGAAGGGGCTGCGGAGCTGCCACGCCAACCTGTCGCAGTTCGCGCAGCTCAGCGACGAGAGCAAGCCGTGGCCGGTCGCCCAGGCGGGCACCACGGTGACCTTCAACTGGACGTTCACCGCCAGGCACGCCACGCTCAACTACGAGTACTACATCGGCAACACGCGGGTCGCCGTCTTCAACGGCAACGGCCAGCAGCCGCCCGCGACGGTCTCGCACACGGTCAACCTGTCCGGCTACTCGGGCCGGCAGAAGGTCCTGGCGATCTGGAACATCTCCGACACCACCAACGCCTTCTACTCGTGCATCGACCTGCAGATCGGCGGCGGTGGCGGCAACCCGAACCCGACCCCCACCCCGACCGTCACGCCGACCCCCAACCCGACGCCCACGCCCACTCCCACGACGCCGTCGGGCACGTGGAAGGCCGGCACCGCGTACGCGGTCGGCAACACCGTCACCTACAACGGCGTCACGTACCGCTGCATCCAGGCCCACACCGCGCTGGCCGGCTGGGAGCCGCCCAACGTCCCGGCGCTCTGGCAGCGCGTCTAGCCAGCCAGAAGGGGGCGTTCCGCCAGGAGCGCCCCCTTTCTCATGGGGTCGGCTTGCAGGTGGGGTGGCAGAGCCGGCGGGCCAGGGCGGCGAGGAAGACGTCGATGATCTCCCCCGGCTCCTGGGCCTCGTGCAGCGAGCCGTTCGTGGCGGCCGTGATCCGCGACAGGCTGTCGTGATCGACGCCCTTGCCGAACGCGATGATGATGATCTGTATGGGCTTGTCGGGGTTCCACTCGTGGCGCAGCTTGTCGAGGAGCTCCGGCAGCTTCGTGCCCTTGCCGTCGTCCTTGCCGGCCGTGATCACCAGGAGCGCGTTGTTCATCTCCTCGCGGTACTCGCTGGTGACCTTGCGGAAGCCGCCGAGTATCGCGTCGTAGAGCGAGCTGTCCAGGGTGGGATGGGCGGTGATCGTGCCGGTCAGCTCGGCGAGGCGGCTCTTGCGTACCACCTGTCCGGTCTGGGGCTCGTTGATCGGGCCGAGCCCGACCCGCTCCCGGTAGGGCTTGAGGCCGCCCAGCCCCTCTGCGAACTCCCACAGGCCCATGTGCGTCGAGTCCGGGAAGAGCTGCAGCCCGATCTTGGCCGCGTCCAGCGCGATGCTGATCCTGGTGGTGCCGTTCAGCGACTCGGCCATGTGCTTGGAGGTGTCGGCCAGGACGAGGATGTTCGTCGGCGGGGCCAGCCGGCTCCAGGCCCGCAGCGCCTCGTCGATGTCCTGCGACGACACCGACGACCTGGTCTTCGGCGTCTCCGAGGGGATCTGCGGCCCCGGCGAGATCGGGCCCAGGGTGCCGTCGCCCGATCTGAACCCGGCCCGCCGGACGATGTCCTGCGCCTGCGAGCCCTTCAGCCAGTCGGCGAAGACCGTGGACGCCTCGGCCACCGTGGGGTCGGTCGCGGTGACGACGTACGGGTAGTCGAGGTTGATCGTGCCCTCGCGCGGGTGCAGCGCGACGACCGGGTCGGCGGAGGGGCGCTGGTTGTGGTTCCAGACCGACTGCTCGGGGACGATGACGACCGGACGCTGCCAGAACGTGTGGTCGTCGACCGCCGCCAGCATGCTGCGGTAGTCGGGGGCGGAGCCGGCCTGCGCCCACCGTACGAACGCGGTCAGCGCCTTGTCCGCCTCCGGCCCCGTGCCGACGACGTCCCTGGCGGCGGCCACGGTCGCGATGCCCGCCCCGGCCAGCGACGGGTCTGGTACGCGTACGACGTCCGGCTCGTCCGAGTTGGGCGTCAGCCGCCCGCGCACGGTGGCGGGGAAGACCATCCGCCAGTTCATCTCGGTCTTACCCACGGAGAAGCGCTGGGCCAGCGACGAGCGGGTGGCGAACACCAGCGGCGAGGTCGCCACCACGCTCTCACCGGCGGGCAGCGCGCTCGCGCCCTGCTGGCGGGCCAGCCTGATCCAGGCCGACGAGTCCGCGATCCACCCGTCGGGCCGCTCGCGCAGGACGCCCGCGCGGTCGCCGATCAGCGTGCGCAGGACGGTGGCCGGCGACTGCTCGGTCACCTGGACCAGCACGCACCGGCCACCCACGGACGTCTTCGTCTCGTTGAACCGCTCGGCGGCCTCCATGGCCGCCGGGGCCACGTCGACGGCCGCCGCGACGCTGACCAGAACAGGCTCTCGTGTGCTGCACAGCAGGCCGCCACTGCCGAACACCACCACGAGGCCGGCGGCCACGATGGCCACCGCGGTCAGGCCCGCCAGCATGCCGCGCCGTAAAGCCTTCCTGCGTCGCAGCTCAGCGGGCAGCGGAGCGCGGTGCCGACCTAACCGCACGGTGAACCTCTCTCCCAGGGGAGTGATGATTCTTCCAGCGCCTCCCATGGCGGGCGCAAGCCTTGTTAGAACATGTTACAACTACGCCATCGGCAGGACCCTCCGGACGCTCTTGCACACGCCGTCGCTGGCCTCGGACGCCGCGAGCCGTTCGTCCGCGGGGACGCCGTACTCGGTGGTGCGCTGCCTGACCGGCCTGCCGGTGACCTCGACCATCTCGCGCAGCTCGCTGATCGTCTTGTACGAGCCGTTCTCCGAGCCCGCCATGCGGCTGATGGTCTCCTCCATGAGGGTGCCGCCGAGGTCGTTCACGCCGCCCTGGAGCACCTGGCGGCACAGGTCGTCGCGGAGCTTCACCCAGGAGCACTGGATGTTCTTGATCGAGCCGTGCAGGAGGATCCTGGCGAGCGCGTGCACGGCCCTGTTCTCTGCCGCCGTGGGGCCCGGGCGGGCGATCCCGGCCAGGTAGATGGGGGCGCTGGTGTGCACGAACGGCAGCAGCACGAACTCGGAGAACCCGCCGGTCCGCTCCTGGAGGCTGCGGATCAGCTTGATGTGCCTGACCCAGTGCAGGTGGTTGTCGACGTGCCCGTACATCATGGTGGACGTGGTCGGGATGCCCACCTTGTGGGCCGTCGTGATGACCTCGACCCACTCCTTCGCGGGCAGCTTCCCCTTGGTCAGCACCCACCTGACGTCGTCGTCCAGGATCTCGGCCGCCGTCCCGGGCAGCGAGTCGACCCCGGCCTCCTTGGCCGCCTCCAGCCACGCCTGGATGGACATGTCGGTGCGGCTGGCCCCGTTGATGACCTCCATCGGGGAGAACGCGTGCACGTGCATCCCGGGCGTCCGCTCCTTGACCGCCCTGGCCAGGTCGAAGTACGCGGTGCCGGGGAGGTCGGGGTGGATGCCGCCCTGCATGCACACCTCGGTCGCACCCGCGTCCCACGCCTCCTGCGCCCGGTCGGCCACCTGGTCCAGGCTCAGGGTGTACGCGTCGGCGTCCGTCCTGCGCTGGGCGAAGGCGCAGAAGCGGCATCCGGTGTAGCACACGTTGGTGAAGTTGATGTTCCTGTTGACGACGTAGGTGACCTCGTCGCCCACGGCCTGCCGGCGGAGGTCGTCGGCGATGGCGGCCAGCTCGTCCAGCGCCTCCCCTTCGGCGGCCAGCAACGCCACGGCCTCGGCGTCACTCAACCCACCCGGATCGGCCGCCGCCCTCCGCAACGCCCGCCGCACCTCCCCAGGCGTCCCACCCCCCGCGGGGGCGCCGGTGAGCGAGACTCCGTCCGAAGCACCGCCCACCGCCACGCCACCCGCCGGCGCGCCCGCCGAAGCGGCGCCTCCGGCCGCAGCGCCGGCAGGCCCCGCGTCGGGGTGCGCGGCGTCAGCGCCCGCACTCTCCGCAACCCGCGCGCCGGGCGCCGGTGCGGCGGGGACCCCGGCGGTGGTGCCCGGCGCAACGCGTGCGGCGAGATCCGACCCCGCACCGTCCGACGGCGCGGTGGACGACGACGTGGCGGGCGCGGGGAGGCGGTCGCGGAGGGCGGTCCAGTCGCCGTAGACGTGGTCGAAGTCGTCCCGCCGATCGTGCGTGCGCCCCGCCGTGTCCACCTCCACGTGTAGATCGACCCGTCCCGACGACGCGAACCCGCCGTCCGGCTCCTGCCACGGCAACCCCCGCAGCTCGGCGTCAGGGCGGGCGAGCCCGGTGGCGGGGTCGGCCAGGGCGGCCACGTGGGCGAAGAGCCGGGGGTCCAGCCACGGCTCCCCGGCCACCACGTACTCGGGATAGATCGTCAGCCGCTCCCGGAGCTGGAACCCGGACTCGGCGGTCCGGGTCTCCAGGAGGGAGATCTGCGGCCAGGGCCGCTCGGGGTTCACGTGGTCGGGGGTGAGAGGCGACACCCCGCCCCAGTCGTCGATGCCCGCCCGGATCATCAGCGCGTACTCGGAGTCCACCAGGTTGGGCGGCGCCTGGATGCGGACCCGGGGCCCGAGCACGAGCCGCGCGACCGCGATCGTGGCCGCCAGCTCCTCCAGGGACGCGTCGGGCAGCCCCCGCATCGCGGTGTCGGGCTTGGCGCGGAAGTTCTGGACGATGACCTCCTGGATCCCGCCGTACTCGCGCGCCACCCGCCGGATCGCGAAGATCGACTCGGCCCGGTCCTCGATGGTCTCGCCGATGCCGATCAAGATCCCGGTGGTGAAGGGCACGTTCGTCCGGCCGGCGTCCTCCAGGACGCGCAGGCGTACGGCCGGGTCCTTGTCCGGCGACCCGTAGTGGGCCTCCCCCTTCTCCTCGAACAGCCGCCGCGACGTCGTCTCCAGCATCATCCCCATGGACGGCGCGACGGGCTTGAGCCGCTGCAGGTCACGCCAGGTCAGCACCCCCGGGTTGAGGTGCGGCAGCAACCCGGTCTCCTCCAGCACTCTGATCGCCATGGCCCGCACATAAGAAAGGGTGTCGTCATAGCCGTGCGCGTCGAGCCAGGAGCGCGCCTGGTGCCAGCGGTCCTCAGGCCGGTCTCCCAGCGTGAACAGCGCTTCCTTGCACCCCATGGCCGCCCCCTGCCGGGCGATCTCCAGCACCTCGTCAGGGCTCAGGAACGGCGCGGGCAGCTTGTGCGGCGCGGTCGCGAAGGTGCAGTAACCACAACGGTCCCGGCAGAGCCGGGTCAACGGGATGAACACTTTCTTGCTGTATGTGATGATCCCTTCGCGGCCGACCGCCCGCAGCCCGGCGTCACGTACGCGGGAGGCATGTTCGAGCAGGGCGTCGAGGTGCTCGCCCCTGGCCTGCAGGAGGACGGTCACCTCCGTGACGTCGAGGGCCTTGCCGTCGCGGGCACGTGCGAGGGCCCGGCGGAGTGCGGAATCACTGACGAGACTCATACGGGCACAGTACGACGGCTGAGTTCGCCGCACGCACCCAGGGGCCCGGCGCGTCAGAAGGACCGGTAGTCGCGTACGGACATCCGGGGCCCGCGCGCGGGCGGGCGCAGGCCGGTGAGCCAGACCAGCACCGCGGCGCGGTGCCGATGCCCCTGGTACGGCTCCAGCAGCCGCAACATCCCGGGGTCGTCGGTCTTCTCCCCGGTCAGCGCGTAGCCGACGAGCTTGGCCAGGTGGTAGTCGCCGACGCTCACCGCGTCCGGGTCGCCCAGCGCGCGCTGGCGCACCTCGGCCGAGGTCCACACCCCGATCCCGGGCAGCGCCCGCAGCAGCCGGTCGAGCTCCTCGGTGGTCGCGGCGGCCTCCAGCTTGTCGGCGTGCCAGGCGGCGTTCGCGATCGTCCGGGCGCGGACGGCCTCCGCTCCCGCGCGGTGCCAGTGCCAGCTGGGGATCTGCCGCCACACCACGGTCTCGGGCACGACCCGCATCCCCTCGGGCGCGGGTCCGGGCGCGGGCTCGCCGTACCGGCCGAGCAGCCACCGCCAGGCCCGCCACGCCTCCTGCCCGACCACCTTCTGCTCGAGCACGGCCGGTACGAGGGCCTCCATGACCCGCCCGGTACGCCCGATCCGCAAACCCGGATTTTTCCTGACAACCTCCGCCAAAACATCATGTTTGGCGACAAATCCGGAAGCGTCGTCGAATGCCCCCAACAGCGCCGGCAGCGCCTCCAGCGCCCACTCCGCGCCCGGCCCCCACGCCTGCCCGTGCACGCACCCGGCCTTGACGCTCACCCGCAGCGTGCACGGCCCGTCGGGCGTCCTGGAGGTGCGCCACACGGACCCGTCAGAGCCCTGCCGCCAGGTGGGATCCCCGCCGCCGCGCTTGTGCGGCTGCAACGCCAGCCCCACGTCCAGCGGCCCCTCGGGCACCCACCTGCGCTCTCTCACCCGTCCAGTCTGCCCCCACCTCCCCGCTGCCCGTGACCGGGCCGCAGGAGCGAGGGCAGAGGCTCAGACGTCGCTCGAATAGCGCATCGCGCGCTCGGGCAGCTCCACGCCCGGCCAGATGCGCACGCCGTTCTGCAGCTCGTTGCCCGGCCCCACGATGGCGCCGTCGCCGATCACCGCGTCGCACACCACCGTGCCCGCGCAGACCCGCGCGCCCCGCCCCACCACGGAGTCCGTCACGGAGGCGCCCGCCTCGACGACGCAGTCGTCGGTCAGCACCGAGCCCACCACCGTCGCCCCGGCCTCGACCACGACCCGCGCGCCGACCGCCGTGCCGCCCTGCACCTTGGCCTCAGGCGAGACCTGAGCCCCTTCCAGCGCGAGGAACTCCCCGGTCGGCCCGGGCAGCGCGGGCGAGTCGAGCCGCCCCAGCACCAGGTCGCGCGACCCCCGCACGAAGGCCGCCGGGGTGCCGACGTCGAGCCAGTAGGTGCGGTCGGCGTAGCCCAGCACCAGCTCGCCCGCCTCGATCAGCCCGGGGAACGTCTCCCGCTCCACGGACACGATCTCGTCGCGGGGGATCGAGTCGATCACCGACCGGGTGAACACGTAGCAGCCGGCGTTGATCCGGTTGGTGACCGGGTTGGGCGTCTTCTCCAGGAAGGCCGTCACCCGCCCGGTCTCGTCGGTCGGGACGCACCCGAACCGGGAGGGATCGTCGACTTCTGTCAAATGGAGCGTTACAGCGGCATGTCGTGCCAGGTGAGTGCGTACCTGATCGCCGATGTCGTGGCCGGAGAGGATGTCCCCGTTGAGGATGAGGACCGGGTCGGACGGCCCCGCCGTGAGGGCTTCGGCGGCGTTGCGGATCGCGCCGCCGGTGCCCAGCGGTGTCTCCTCGGTGATGTATTCGAGTGAGAGCCCGAACGCCGACCCGTCACCGAAGGCGGGCTCGAACATCGACGCCTTGTAGGAGGTGGCGAACACGATCCGGCGGACCCCGAAAGATCGCGCACGGGCGAGTTGGTGGGCCAGGAACGGCACTCCGGCGGTCGGCAGCAGCGGTTTCGGCGTGCCCAGTGTCAGCGGACGCAGGCGCGTGCCCTGCCCCCCGACCAGGAGGATCGCCTCGAGGTCTGGCAAAGAGCTCTCCATCACTCCGTGAGGTTACCGAACTATTCGATCGCGCGTTGATAAGAGCTGAGATGCGCCTCGGCCGAGGCGTCCCAGGTGAACTCGCGTGCTCTTGCCAGCCCCGCCTCCCGCAACTGCCCCCTGCGGGCGGGGGAGCCCAGCAGGTGTCCGAGCGCCACGGCGATGCTGTCGGCGTCGGGCTCAGTGTAGGCCACGGCGTCGCCGCCGACCTCTGGCAGAGACGTGTGATGTGTCGTCAGAACCGGCGCGCCGCAGGCCATGGCCTCCAGCACCGGCAGCCCGAACCCCTCGCCGCGCGACGGGAAGGCCACCACGAGCGCCCCGCCCAGGAACCCCGGCAGGTCGGGCGCGCGCAGGTAGCCGGGCCGGATGACCCTGACGGTGGCCTCCACCTCCCGGCAGGCGGCGTCGACGTCGTCCTCGTGGACCCCGCCGCCGATCACCAGCGCGGGCGGCGCGTCCAGGTGCTTCGCGGCGGCGGCGAAGCCGCGGATGAGGTTGGGAACGTTCTTACGGGGGTCGAGCGCGCCCAGGAACGCCACATAGGGCTGGCCGTGCAGCCCGCACCGCAGCGCGACCCGGCGGATCTCGTCGTCGCTCGGCGGGTGGAACTGCCCCAGGTCGACTCCGTGGTAGGCGACGTCGATGCGGGTGGGGTCGGCGGCGAGCACGCGGACGAGCTCGTCCCTGGTCGCCTTGGAGGGCACGATCACCCGCCGGGCGTGGCGCACGGCGGTGCGGGTGGCGGAGCGGAAGAACGACGCCCGCGGACTGTGCTGGTCGGGCTCGGTGAACCAGGTGGCGTCGTGGATCGTCACCACGGTCGGCAGGCCCGAACCGAGCGGGATGGAGTAGTAGGGGGCGTGGATCACGTCCGCCCCCGCCTGCCGGGCGAGCAGCGGCAGGCCGGTCTGTTCCCAGGCGAGCCGGGCCGCCCTGTTGGAGATCGCCACGGGCCCCGGGAGGACCAGGGCCGAGGGCGCGAGGCGCCGGTAGCGTTCGGCCTCCGATCGCTGGCAGACCACCGCGAGGTCTGCGCCGGCCCGGTCGAGCGCGGCCACGAGCCCGTCCACATATCTGATCAACGCGCCACGGTCCGCGGGGACCGCCGCCGCGTCGACGAGCACTCGAGGCATTACGTAGATCTTCTCCCCTCAAGATCAACGTGGGACTGGTGTCCCCCTCTGAAGTTCAGCTTATGACCAGCCTCCCCTAAATCGCCGGTCAAATCACACGGAGTTGCGACGCGCTGCGATTCCCGCCATACCGGCGCAGATCAGGTCCCCCAAAATAATGACAATGCGGGACGAAAGAGCCACCGCGATCGCCGCGCCACCGTCCACGTGAGGCGCCAGCACCGCGACCATCGCGACCTCCCGCACGCCCGCGCCCGCCGGGACGACGAAGGTCAGGATGCCCAGGCACCACGACAGCGCGAAGGCCCCGACGGCGAAGAGCAGGCCGCCCTGGGGGGCGACGAAGTAGAGGTGCACGCCGTAGCAGAGCCAGCCGGCCAGCGCCCAGCCGAGGGCGGCGAGCATGCCGCGCCGGGTCAGCGGGCGTTCGAGCGGCTCCCGCTTGAGCTTGCGCAGGGCGTACCCGATCACGGCGTTGATGACCTTGGGCTCCAGCAGGACCAGCAGCAGCGGGATGAACAGCAGCAGCCAGCCATAGCGGTCCCAGCCGAGCGTGACCAGCGAGACGAGCAGGCCGGTCGCCAGCTGGATGGGCATCATCAGGAAGAACGCCGCCGCGCTGCGCGAGCGCGGCACGCCGAGGTCGCGGCCCATCTCCATCTGGGCGATCACCGGCCAGACGGCGCCGGGGATGTATTTGCCGAGCTGGCCCACGAAGAAGACCTTGGCGGCGGGCCTCAGCGGCAGCGGGGAGCCGAGGTCGGCCAGGAGGGTGCGCCAGGTGAGCATGGCGCCGAGCAGCGCGGCGACCACGGCGACCAGCGACCCGGCCAGCGCGGCCCACGACAGCCTGGCGAACCCGGCCACCACGGTGTCCCACTGCTTGGCCACGGCGTAGGCGCCGAAGCCGAGCGCGACGGCCAGGAAGCCGTACCGGACGAGCCTGCGGACCGGCGAGCGCCGCGGGGCGGCCTCCTCTTTCACCGTCGTCACAGCGGGCGGACCCGCTCGGGCGGCTGCGGCAGCGCCGCGCCCGCGGGCCGCCGCGGCGTCTTGGTCGCCACCCACAGGTACGTGGGCACCAGGGGCAGCAGCAGCCTGAGCACCTCGCGGGGAGTGCGGGCCAGCACGGTCTGCGCGATCCGCCCCAGCGCGCCCGGGAACAGCTCGCCCCCCGCGAACCGGCCCGGCGTGGCCAGCACGGGGAAGGTGTAGTCCCACACGTGGAAGGCCCGCAGCATCCTGCGCAGCCCGCGCCGCGTCCTGAACCGCTCGTAGTAGTGGTCGGCCCGCCCGGACGCCCGCACGTAGCGGTCGGCCAGCGCGGGCGGCAGGTAGGACAGGAACGGCAGCTTGTAGTGGGGCTCCATGACACCGAGCCGGTTGCCCAGCCCCAGGTAGAGGACCCCGTCGTCGGACAGCACCCGGTGCATCTCGGCCACCACGGAGTCGGGGTCGACCACGTGCTCGTAGATGTGGTTGAAGACCAGCACGTCGATCGACCCGTCGGGGAACGGCAGCGCGGTGCCGTCGCCGCACACGAACGCCACCCGCTCGCCGAACCGGTCGGCGGCCTTGCGCAGCCCCGGCACGTCGATGTCGATGCCCAGCGTGTGCTTCGCCCCGGCCTGCGCGAGCTCGTCGGCGATGAACCCCGCGGAGCAGCCCACGTCGCCCACCGTCAGCCCGCTCAGCGGCCCGCGGAAGTGCTCGAGCACCGCGATGATCTTCGCAGCCTTCCGCCGCCGTTTGCCCTCGTCGAGCATGGCGGACTGGAACTCCGAGTATTCGAGCTGCGCGACTCGTTGCTTACCCACGAGGACCCACAGTACCCAAATGGGCATGGGTCCGAAGCCGGTGCGGGCCGCGCCCGCGGTCTCCGGCGCCGCCGTCTGGCCTGCCCGGCGGAGCACGCGTAGCCTGAGCGAATGCTCCGTCGCCTGCTGCGCGTCGTCCTCGCCCTGATCGCCCTCGGCTTCCTGGGTTACGGGCTGGCCACGAACTGGGACGAGACCACCGGGGCGGTGGCGGCGATGTCGCCGTGGGCGGTGCTCGGGGCGTTCGCGGCGGTGCTGCTCGGCCAGGTCTTCATCCTGGTGGCCTGGCGGGAGATCCTGGCGGGGCTCGGCACGCGGGTGCCGCTGCGGATCGCCGGGCGGATCATGTTCGTGGGCCAGCTGGGCAAGTACATCCCGGGCGCCGTGTGGGCGTACGCGGCGATGATGGACCTCGGGCGCGACCACGGGAGCCCGCCGCGGCGCACGTTCGCGACGATCTCGCTGAGCCTGGTGATCAACCTCGGCGTCGCCGTCTCGATCGCCGCGGCGACGCTGGGCTCGCTGGAGGCGGTGCGCAAGGCCTGGTACCTCGTGCTGCTCGTGCCGGTGATCATCGTGTGCCTGCATCCCAAGGTGCTCACCTGGGGTCTCAACCTGGCGCTGCGGATCGCGCGCAAGGAGCCGCTGGAGAGCGTGCTGCCCGGCCGTACCGTGGTCGTCGCGGTGGCGTGGACCGCGCTCGGCTGGTTCGTGTACGGCCTGCACATCTGGTTGCTCTCCGGCCGCTCCGACCTCTACCTCGTCGCGACCGGAGCGTACGCGTTCGCGTGGGCCACCGGGATCCTCACCATCGTCGTGCCCGCGGGGGTCGGGGTCAGGGAGGGCGCGCTGGTGCTGGTGCTCGCGCCGATCATCGGCACCCCGGCGGCGCTCGCGGTGGCGATCGTGTCGCGGCTGGCGTTCACGCTGGCGGACGCGACGGCCGCGGGCATCTCGTTCGTGCTCGGCCGTCAGGCGGCCAGCAGCGTCCCCGCGTACGCCGACCAGAACGGCTCGGGATCGACGGCCTTGACGCCCGACCGCAACCTCTCGGGCTCGCCCGAGGCGTAGAAGCGTTCGAGGGCCGCGCGCAGCGCCCCGGCGTCACCCGGCTCGACCAGCAGCCCGTCCACGCCGTCGGTGACGTGGTCGGCGAGCGCTCCGACGCGGGTGGCGATCACCGGCACGCCGTGCTCGTGGCCGAGCCAGACGTTCTGGCTGGCGGTCGCGTTCCGGTACGGGAGCACGAGCGCGTCCGCCCGCGCGAACAGCCCCGGCACGTCCTCGGCGGCCACGTAGCCGGGCCGCAGCTCGACCCGGTCACCGAGGCCCAGCTCGGCGATCAGCGCCCGCGTCTCGTCGAGCCCGCCCCAGAACTCCCCCGCGACGGTCAGCGAGATCCCGTCGGGCAGCGCCCTGAGCAGCAGGTCCAGCCCCTTGTACGGCCGCACGATGCCGAAGAACAGCAACCTGCGGTGGACCTGGGTGGACTTCTCGGCGTTGGTGGAGGGCAGGTGCGGCGGCAGCGCCGCCACGCTGACCGGGCTGCCCGTCAGCCCCTTGGCCAGCCCGGCCTGCTGCTCGGAGTGGGTCAGCACCCCGTCGACCCGCTTGAGCAGCGCCTTCATGAGCGGCTCGTCGTACGGCTTGCGCTCGTGGGGCAGCACGTTGTGGCAGAGGGCAATAGTCCTGACTTTTCGCCTTATCCCGTACAAAATCCCCAAATATGCGGGGACCTGCACCGGGCTCAGCACGGCCAGCACCACCAGATCCGCCGACCTGAGCCGCCTCCCGGCGGACACCCACCCGTCGGGACGCCGCCAGTCGAGCCTGCGCAGGGTGTTCGGGAAAGGCGTGCCCTCCGGCGCGGAGATCGTCTGCTGCCCCGGGTAGAGGAACGACGGATACTGCGCCCGCCACGACTCGATCACCACGTCGTGGCCCTGGGCCGTGAGGCGGTGCGCCAGCTCGGTGGTGTGCTGGGCCCCGCCCCCCTTGTACGGATAGGTGGGGCCGACGATCGCGATCCGCACGCGCTACTCCCCCCGCGAGCGCACGATCAGGTCGGCGAGCAGCGCCACGGACCCGATCAGCAGCCCGGACAGGAAGATCATCACGGTGTTGGCCGGGAAGTAGAACGGGTGCATGACCATGTCCCACAGACCCTTCACGAACCCGATGCCCACCAGCCACAGCGCGGGCGGCATGAGCACCTTGAGCGGGTTGAAGTACATGATCATCCGCAGCACCTGCAGGATGTAGCGGTACGCGTCGGACACGAAGCTGAACTTCGACTTCCCGGCCCGCTTGGCGTAGTCGATCGGCAGGTAGTAGATGTCGTGCTGGTTGGACAGGAACGACAGCGTGATCGTCGTCACGCACGAGAACCCGGGCGGGAGCAGCCGCAGGTAGGGCTTGGCCACCGTCCTGCGGAAGGCCCGCAGCCCCGAGTTGAGGTCGGGGATCTTCTGCCCGGCCAGCTGCTCCGCCACCTTGCGGATCACCCATTTGGCGGGGACGCGCAGCAGCTTGTGCGAGCCCTCCTCGCTGGTGCGCGCGCCGACCACCTGGTCGATCATCGGATCCTTCTCCAGGATCTGCACCAGCTCGGGGATGCGGTCGTTGGGGTAGGTCATGTCGGCGTCGGTCCAGACGACGATCTCGCCCTTGGCCTCCTGCGTGCCGATGCGCCGCACGGTGCCCGCGCCGCCGTTGCGGTGGAAGGCGCGGATGCGCAGGTGGGGGTAGTCGGGAGCGGCCTGCTTCAGCCTGGCCAGCGTCTCGTCGGTCGAGCAGTCGTCCACGGCCACGAGCTCGTAGGTGTAGCCGCTCGAGTCCATGGACCTGGTGATGCGCTCGACTTCATCGATGACGTGATCCTGCTCGTTGTAGCAGGGAAGAACGATGGTGACGTACGGCGCTTCTTCCACGGCAGGTCCACTCTTCGGGGTCTCTAGCGTGCTCACGGGCCTTGAGGGTACTCTGCCCAACTCAAAGCCGAGTCCACGTGCGCCCACTGGGAGCTCCCACTTCCAAGATCATCCATTCCCTTCGGGGAGGGCCATCCAGGCGCCGATCTGCAGGCCCCAGGTGCCGTTCGGGGCGTCCACGAGAGAGCGTTCGTCCTGGCGGGAGGCCAGCGCGAAGACCTGGGTCGGAGATCCGTACGGCGCCACCTGGACCTCGTCGGCGGCCAGCACGACGGGGACGCGGCCCGCGGCGCGCACCCGCGCGATCAGCCGGCGCACCTGCGCCTCGGGGGCGGTGTCCATCGAACCCTCGCGGGCAACGATCGCCGCCGGGCGGTCGCACATGCCGCGTACGAGCTGGGTGAACCGATCGCCGGTCACCCGCTCCACGATCAGCACCGACGCGTCGGGCGGGAGCTTCGCGCACATCCCCGCCACCGCCGCCGCCTCGCCCCGCTCGACCGGCGTGAACGCCGTCCCGATGGAGGTGACGGCCGGCGGCGCGAGGACGATCAGGACGGCGAGCGCCATCCCCCACCGCCGCGCCCGGGGCCCGCGCGGCCAGGACGGCGGGTGCGCCCGGAGCAGGTCGCGCAGCCGTGCCAGGCCGTACATGGCGAGCAGGATCAGGCCCGGGATCACGATGGGGACCAGGCGGCGGGCGGCCCACGGATGGTCGGGGGTGATCTCGGGGCGCAGGAGCGTGGTGACGGTGGTCCAGCCGATCACCGCGAGGGGCAGCAGCCACTCGAACGGCCCGCCGTCCCGCAGCAGCCTGCGCACCAGCACCGCCGCCGCGACCGTGGCCAGCACCACCACGGGGATGCCGACGTACCAGGTCACCCAGTGCAGGGAGTTCTCGAAGTAGAGCCGGGTGTCGTCCACGGGCAGGCCGTTGGCCTGCTGGGTCTGGGCGATCATCAGGGCCGTGCGGCGGTCGTCCTCCGTCACGGGCACGCGGGTCACGGTCTGGAACCACGGGCGCGCGTACAGGCCGGCCATGAGCAGCACGACCAGCCCGGCCCCGGCCGCTGGGACCCACGCCGGCGGCCGGATCCTGGCCAGCAGCGGGGCGGTGGCCGTGCCCACCGCGGTGAGCACGAGGACGGCGGCGCAGATGGCCAGCAGCGGCTTGACCGACCCCGACAGGTACGACAGGTAGGGCCGGGAGAGCAGGTACGCCGCGAGCATCCCGGCCCCGGCGCCCGCCACCAGCCCGGCCAGCAGCGGCACGCCCAGCGCCCCCTGCGGCCTGGCGAAGCGGCGCATCGCGATCAGCAACCCCGCGAACGCCAGCACGGGCAGCACGTCGCGCAGCCCGTCGACCCGGACCAGCACGGCCAGCCCGAACACCAGCCCGGCCAGCAGCCCGCGGGCCCGGCCCGGCCGGGCGAGCGCGTCGTGTGCCAGCGCCAGCCCGCCGAACAGCAGGATCAGCGACGGGATCTCGCTGAACGTGCTGCGCGAGGTGTAGAGGATCGGCAGGCTGACCGCGAACACCGCCGCCCCCAGCACCGCCCACCGCGCCCCCGCCAGCCGCGCCACCACCCCGGCCACCGTGAGCACGGCCAGCCCGCCCAGCACCGCCGGGATCGCGAAGGGCATCCCCAGCCAGTCGCCGATCGCGAACAGGATCGGCGGCCCCGGCATGAACTGCGGCACCACCGCCCCGTCGAACGCGTAGAACCCGACGCTCTTGAAGATCAGCGACGGGTCCGGGCCGCCGAACGCCCAGGCCTGCGTGGGAACGGGCAGCGAGCCGTGGCCCGCGATCCAGGCCGCGTACTGCGCGTACGTGGCCGGGTCTCGCCTGACGACGATCTGCTCGGTGTGCATGAGCGTGTTGAACACGCCGGACGCCACGGCCACCGCCACGACGCCCATGACCTGCCGGGACGTGGCCTCGGCCACCTTGCCGAGGCCGCGGGTGCCGGCCCGGCAGAGCAGGGCGGCGGCGGGCAGCCCGAGCAGCACCGCGGGCAGCGGCGCGAAGTGGCCGAGCAGCAGCAGCGGCAGCCCCGCCACCAGCCAGCCCGCCACGGCGAGCGCGGGCGCCACCGAGAGCACGGCGAGCGTCCGCCCGGATCGGTCGAGTCCCATCGGTGAGCGAGCGTATCCAACCTGGAGGTCCCGGTGGGTTCCGCCACACGGCGGGCGATCTTCATCTCAACCGGGGAGACCTGGCGTGCGTATCCCTTATCGGCCGGTTGGCACGGGGTTCACTGAATGGCGGGTAGCGTACGTGGGCACTACGGGACATGCCGGAGAGACAGCGGGAGGGCGTGCGGGTGATGCCGGAGACTCGCGCCGACATGCCCGCTCGCAGAGGCCTGGCGTGGGTCGGAGATCCGTCCCGGTGGAGGCGGCACGGGTGGTTCCTGGCGGTCCTCGCCCTCGGCACGGCCCTGCGCGCCCTGGCGATGCTGGGCTACCGGCCGGCCCTGTGGTTCCCCGACTCCTACACCTACGTCGTCACCGTCTTCAGACCCCGCCCCGACCTGGTCCGCCCGGCGGGCTACTCGATGTTCCTGAAGCTGCTGGAGCCGTTCCACACCTTCGGGATGGTCACGGCCGCGCAGCACCTGCTCGGCCTGGCCACCGGCGTGCTGATCTACCGGGTCGCGCGACGGGCGCCGAGGTGGGTGGCAACGCTGGCCACGGTGCCGGTGCTGCTCGACGCGTACCAGATCGAGCTGGAGCACCTGCTCGTCTCGGACACGCTCTTCATGTTCCTGGTGGTGGCGGCGGTGGCGCTGTGCGGGTCGGAGCGGCGGCGCACGGTGGCCGCCATCGGCCTGCTGCTGGCCGCCGCCACCCTCACCAGGACCGTCGGCCAGCCTCTCATCCTGCTCCTGGCCGCCTGGTACGTGCTGCGCGGGCGCCTGCGCCTGGCCGGGCTGCTGCTGGCCACCGCCCTCGTGCCGGTCATCGCGTACGGCGCCTGGTTCTACGCCACGTACCAGCGGGTCGGGCTCGTGGGCGCGAACGGCGTCTTCATGTACGCCCGCACGATGTCGTTCGCCGACTGCGCCAGGATGGACCCGCCGCCGGATCTGCGGGTCCTGTGCGACCCGCGCCCCCCGGAGCGGCGGCCGCCGTCGCAGGAGTACATCTGGGCGAAGGACTCCCCGCTCGTGCTGCTGCCCGGGATCACGTTCACGAAGGAGACCGACGACCTGGCGGGCCGGTTCGCGACGCTGGCGATCACCAGGCAGCCGCTCGACTACGCCGCCTCGGTGCTGACGGAGCTGGGCCGCACGTTCACGTGGGGCCGCCCGGTCTACCCCGATCCGGAGATCTACGGCTACTACCAGTTCCCGGTGACGGAGCCGGGGCCGCCCGGCCGCTATCCCGCACAGGTCGGCGCCGACTATGCCAAGCTCTACGAGCGGGGCGAGATCGGCACGGAGATCGTCGAGCCCTACGCCGGCTGGCTGAGGGCCTACCAGAACATGGTGCGGCTGCCCGGCCCGGTGCTCCTGGGGGTGCTGCTGGTGCCCCCGGTGGCGGCCGCCATCCGCCGGAGCGGGCGCAGGCGTCCCGCGCCCTGGCTCGTGCCCTGGTCAGCGGCCGTGGTGCTGCTGGTCACACCGGCCGCGGCGGCGGAGTTCGACTACCGATACGTGTTGCCGGCCGTGCCCCTGGCCTGTTTGGCGGCGGCCCTGAGCATCAGACCTGACGTGCGAAAACACTGCGTGAGCAAGAAAGAGTTTGGCGATGATATTCCACGTAATGTCCAGCTCTGAGTATGCTTTGCCGCGGAAACATCACGCCCGGGTCACGGTCGTTCCCCGCGGTCATGGCACCTGGCACGCCGTACGTGACCTCGTCTCGTGGCGCGAGGCGACGAAGCCAGCGCGTCAGGCGCGAGAAGTGAGGCTAGGGGACGTATGACTGACTACAGGAGCGTGCCCGTAGTCACCTCCGGGCAGGACTACCGGGCTGCCCCCACCCAGCCCGGCAGCAGGATGGCGCGTAGAGCGGCGGCCGCCGCGGCTCCGCCGCTCCCGCCGGACGACCGGCCGCCGCGCGGCCACCGCGGCGGCGGCAACGGCGGCGGCCAGAACAAGATGCGCATCCTGGCCTGGGTCAGCATCGGCGTGACCTCGCTCATGGTGGCCGGGGCGCTGACCGGCTACACGGTCTACCGGGACGCCTTCGGCAACATCAAGAAGAAGAGCGTCAACAGCGACATCATCAACCCCCGGCCCGTGGACACCGGCGCCCTCAACGTCCTGCTCGTCGGCTCAGACACCCGCGCGGGCAAGGGCAACGCGCGGTACGGCCAGAAGCTGGCCCGGGAGGCGGACGCGGGCGGCAAGCGCACCGACACGATCATCCTCATGCACATCTCGCCCAACCGGGACAAGGCGCGGCTGATCAGCTTCCCGCGTGACTCGATGGTGCAGATCCCCAAGTGCAAGAACGAGACCACCAAGCAGGAGATGCCGCCGCGCCGGGACATGATCAACTCGGCGTACAACTCCGGCGGCATCGCCTGCACGATCTCCACGATCGAGACCCTCACCGGCATCCGTGTCAACCACTTCGTCGAGGTCGACTTCAGCGGCTTCAAGAACATCGTGGACGCGCTCGGCGGCATCGAGATCTGCCTGAAGTCCGGCGTCAACGACAAGAACTCCAAGCTGGTCCTGCCGCCCGGCAAGAGCCTGCTGAACGGTGAGAAGGCCCTGGGCTACGTGCGCCTGCGCCACTACGGCGACGGCAGCGACATCCAGCGCATCAAGCGGCAGCAGATCTTCCTGAGCAAGGTCGTCGCCAAGGCCACCAGCAGCGAGCTGCTCACCGACGTCGGCAAGCTCAGGGACTTCATCGCGGCCGCGGCCGGATCGGTCACCATGGACCCGGAGCTGGCCAACGACACCGAGCAGCTCATCAACATCGCGCTGAGCGCCAAGGAGATGACCGCCGGCGGCGTCAAGTTCACGACGATCCCGTGGGGGCCCGACCCCGAGGACAAGAACCGCGTGGTCTGGAAGCAGCCCGACGCCAACGCGCTGTTCACCTCGATCAAGACCGACACCGAGGTCGCCACGCCGGCGCCGTCCGCCAGCACCGGCACCGCCACCGGCACCAAGCCCAAGGTCACGCTCAAGCCCGAGCAGGTGAAGATCCAGGTGCTCAACGGCACCAAGACCTTCGGCAAGGCCCGCGAGGTCGCCGACCAGCTCGCCAAGGAAGGCTTCAACGTCGTCGGCGTCGGCAACTACGAGGCCCCCGACGGCAAGAGCCTGCCGAAGACCGAGGTCCACTACGCCAAGACCATCGAGTCGGCGCCCGACCACGCCGGCACGCTGGCCGGGGCCCTCGTGCCCAAGCCCGCCCCGGCGTCGGGCAAGGTCTCGGTCACCAACCCGCAGCCGTACACGCCGACGACGGCCCCCACGAGCACCCCGCCGAAGGGCACTCCGGTGATCCAGCTGGTGGTGGGCGAGGACTTCGAGTCGGTCAAGGTGACCAAGCTGCCCGACAGCGTCAACAACAGCACGATCACTGCCTCCGAGCAGAAGAACACCTGCACCTGACGAGCCTCCAAGTTCCCTGTGGAATCGGGCGTTCTCGCCTCACGCGAGGGACAGGAGGCGCGTGGGCGGGATAGTCTGTTGCGGGTCGGCGACGCAGCGCGACCCGGAGCCGAGAGGCCATCCGTTGGTCGTGCTGCCGTCGTGTTCCCCGGCCCCGAGCGAAGCTGAGCGACTCCCCTGTGTCTGACACCAGATTCTCCCCACCGGTCACGACTCCGCGGAGCCCCGAGGAGGAGACCGGCGGCCCCGCCCAGACGGGAGCCCGCTGGCCGCTGCCGGAGGAGGCGTTCTGGAGCGAGGAAGCCGACCCGCACTGGATGGCGCCGGGTGAGCTGACCCAGCCGCAGCCCGCCGTCAAGGACGACGAGCCCCCGACGAAGAACCCGGCGGAGGGCCCCGCAAAGGCTCCGGCGAAGGATCCCGCGAAGTCCCCGGCGAAGGCTCCCGCGAAGGCTCCTGCCGCGGCGGACGAGCCCTCGCAGGCGGCGCAGGAGCGGCGTCCGCGGAAGCGGGCGAAGGCCGCGGCGGACGACACGGCCCAGCCGCAGCCGGAGCCGAAGCAGGAGGCCCAGCCGGCCAAGCGCAAGCGCGACCCGTACCTCGACAACGTCAAGTTCGTGCTGATCGCGCTGGTGGTCGTCGGCCACTCGCTGGTGCCGACGCTGTCGGCGGACTCCTCCAGGGCCCTGTACATCTTCATCTACACGTTCCACATGCCGCTGTTCGTGCTGATCAGTGGCTATTTGTCCAGAAATTTCTGGAACTCGAACGCCAAGACCAACAAACTGGTCGACACGTTCCTGGTCCCGTACGTGATCGTCGAGGTCGGCTACGCCCTGCTCCGCGTCTCGGTGGGCCAGAAGTGGAGCCTGACGATCATCGACCCGGCGTGGCTCAACTGGTACCTGCTGGCGCTGCTGTTCTGGCGGCTGTCCACCCCGGTGTGGAAGCGGATGAAATATCCGGTGCCGGTCGCGATCGTCGTCTACCTGCTCTCCGGGTTCTCGCAGATCGAGGGCGACTTCAGCATGGACCGCTTCTTCGGTCTCATGCCGTTCTTCGTGATCGGCCTGGTGATGCAGCCGGAGCACTTCGAGATGCTCAACCGGCGGTGGATCAAGATCCTGGGGGTCCTCACGATCCTGGGTGCGGCGGGGGTGGCGATCCTCCTCGCGCCGCAGGCGAAGCTCTCCCCGTTCTACTTCAAGGCCAGCTTCCAGGACCTCCACCTGTCGTGGTACATGGGCCTCGGCATGCGCGCCGGGCTGCTGGTGTGCGCGCTGGCCATGTGCTTCGCCGTCCTGGCGCTGGTGCCCCGGGGCGAGACGTGGTTCTCCGACCTCGGCACCCGCACGCTCTACTGCTACCTGCTGCACGGCATCCCCGTGCTGGTCGCCAAGGAGATGGGCTGGCTGGAGTTCCCGTGGCTGTTCGGGCCGCTCGGCGTGCTGGCGATCGCCTCCAGCGCCTTCGCGCTGGCGATCGTGTTGTGCCTGCCTGAGACCCGTACGGTCTTCAAGTGGGTGCTCGAACCCCGCCTGACCTGGCTCTATCGCCGCCCATCACGAAGTTAAGCGACAGTTCTACCCACATTTACGCCTTTGACCTGGTAGGCGCGGAGCATCGACACATGCGGACATGTGTCGCCACGACCGTCCATCATCCCGAGGACGCCCGGATCATGCACCGGCAGATCAGGGCGCTGCTCGACGCGGGCCACGAGGTCACCTACGTCGCACCGTTCACGTACTTCAACGTGACCCCCACCATGGGGCTCACCGCGATCGACGTGGCGCGGCACGCCTCGTACGGCAGGGCGCGCGCGGCGCTGAAACGCGGCGTGAAGGGCGCGGACCTGCTGATCGTGCACGAGCACCGGCTGCTGGGCGCGTTGCCGTACAGGCGTCCTCCGGTCGTCTGGGACATACGCGAAGAGGTCTCCCCCAGACGGCTGGCCCGCGCGGGGAGGCGCCACCGCGTGATCACGCCTGCGGTGGTTCCCGAGGCGACCCTGGTGTCACCCAGCCCGCCTCCTCCCGGCGACACCAGGGTGGTGCACATCGGCCGCCTCTCGTCCGAGCGCGGCGTGGCGGAGCTGATCGGGCTGGCCGAACGGCTGGTCCCGTACGGCGTCAGGCTCGACCTCATCGGCGCGGCGGCCCGGGACGTCCGTCCGCTGCTGCGTGACGCGCAGCGGGTCGGGCTGCTCGACTGGTTCGGGTACGTGCCCAACCGGCACGCGCTGCGCATGGCCGAGGGCGCGCTGGCGGGTCTTTCGCTGGCGGACGACACGGTGCGGACGGCGCCGACGAAGATCATGGACTACATGGGGCGCGGGCTGCCCGTCATCACGACTCCGCAGGGCTCGGCGCTGGTCGAGCGGACCGGCTGCGGGCTCGTGGTGCCGCTGGACGTGGAAGCCGTGCTGAACGCCGTGCTGGACCTCAAGGAGGACCCGGTGCGGCGGGCCCGGCTGGGCGCCCTGGGGCACGCGGAGGCGCGGCTGCACCACCACTGGCCGGACCACGCGGCGGCCTTCGTCAACCGCGCCGAGTCCTGGGCCGGACTCCCCACCCACGCTCTGGCCGTCTGACCGGAACGGCCGGCCCTCCGGGAGCGCGGGCGACACGCCGGAGGCCGGGCGGCAGGTGCGGCACCACGGAAGGACATCGGGGGTGGGAATGGCGACACGACTGACGGGTTGATGTACTGGGGCCATGGCAACGCATCTGATCCAGGGCCGGACGGTGGCCATGCCGGTGCGGGTGCGGGACGCGGAGGTGTGCAGCGCCTTCTACGCGGTGCGCGCCGACGCCGCCAGGGCGGTGATCGCGTACTCCGGACTCGACGTGGCCGAGTTCCTGCCCGGCAAGGCCGTCTGCGTGCTGCTGTTCGTGGACTACCGCGACGGCGATCTGGACCCGTACCACGAGTTCGGCATGGCGTTCCTGGTGCGTCCCCCAGGCGTGTCCGGGACCGGAGGGCTCTGGGACCTGCGCCAGGCCGGGGTGTTCGTGCACTGGCTGCCCGTGGACCAGCCGTTCACGCTGGAGGCCGGGCGCACGCTGTGGGGGTTCCCGAAGGAGCTGGCGGACATCGAGCTGCGGCTCGGCACGCCGTACAAACGGTGTGTCCTGCGCAGGGACGGCCGGCTCGTGCTGGACATCCTGATCAAGCCGGGCGTGCCCGCGCCGGGCGCGACGGTGATGGCGCCGCTCGACGCCTACACGCACCGGGACGGGATCACGCGGCGCGTGCCCTGGTCCGTACGGGCCCGCGGCGCCCGGATCCGCCCCAGCGGGGCGCTGATCCGGCTGGGCAACCATCCCATCGCCAAGGAGCTGAGCGAGCTGGGGCTGCCCAGGCGGGCGATGTTCACCAGCACGATCTCGCGGGCCGCGATGTCCTTCGGCGAGGCCGTCGAGGTCTGACGCCCCGATGGCCCGCCGCGGTCAGACGATCGGCGGACGGCCCAGCTTGACCATGCGCCACGCCGTACGCCACGCCATGGGCCGCCGCTCGCCCGCCGGGGTGCGCAGGCCCTCGAAGAACCCGCTGAACCACGCCTTGAGCGCCGGCCCGGCCCCGCGCTCCCGCACGAGGGTGAGCACGACCCAGTTGGTGAGGTAGAGGAACGCCAGCGGCCACGGCAGGTTGCGCCGCGCCAGCCAGACCCGGTTGCGCGCGTTGAGCCGGTAGAACTCGACGTGCCGGGTCGGCGGGACCTGCGGATGGTACATCACCGTCTCGGCGTCGTACTCGATCCGGTAGCCCTCGCCCAGCAGCCGCCAGGCCAGGTCGGTCTCCTCGTGAGCGTAGAAGAACCGCTCGGGCAGCCCGCCCACCTGGAGGAAGGCCGAGCGCCTGATGGCCGAGGCGCCGCCGAGGAACGTCGTGACCGGCGACGAGCGCTGCGGGTCGCCGGCGCGCAGCCGGGGCACATGGCGCCGCTGGCCGATGCCGCCGTCGGGGTCCATGACGCGGAAGGAGATCACCGCGAGGTCCGGCTCGGTGGCGAAGCGGTCGCGTACGTGCGCGACGACCTTCTGGTTGGCATACCAGCCGTCGTCGTCGAGGAACAGCACGACGTCTCCCGAGCACTCCTCCACGCCGCGGTTACGGCCTGCGGGGATGCCCGTGTTCTGATCGAGCCGGATCGCTTTCACGACCGCGGCCGACCCTTCGGGTGGCGTCGCCGACAATTCGGGCACATCTGCGCCGTTGCCCACGATCACCACCTCGACGTCGCCGTCGACCTGGTTGAGCGCGGACTCGACCGCCCGATTCAGCTCCGCGACCCGGTTACCCATGGTGAGGATGACGCACGAGATCTTCAACGAATCACTGTCCTGACGCGTTGAGAACACGGGCGGAGCATTCTTTCATGATCACCGAGTCTGCTGGTCTGCATGTTTTGGAAAGGCTGGGGCTAAGCGTATCGGAACCGAGGATGAACCCCCACCGAACGGCGGACGTCCGATCTATACGACGGACGGGGAGCTCCTCCGGTTCCGACATCAGATCACGCCAGTCTCTTCGAGGCGATGATGCTTACCAAATGCAGGACAACCTGTAGGCATGCCGCTACGAAGCAGGCCACGATCAGGACCCGCGAGGCCGTCAGGTCACCGAGGATCAGATCGACGACGGCGGCCGCCAGCGCCAGCAGCGACAGCTCGATCGGCTGCACGATCCGGTGGAACTTCGTCGCCGAGAGCACCCGCCGGCCCAGGCCCAGGAGCCCGGAGCGGAACTGCACCGCGGAAGCCTCCGTGGCGGCCTCCAGACCGCCCTTGGCCCGCGCCACCTCCACCAGGTCCGTCTCGGCCTTGATGAGGATCGCGCCGAGCGCCGCGGCGAAGCCCAGCACGGTGTACCAGTCGGGCAGTACGGCCGACGCCCGCCAGCCCAGCCCGGCCAGCACCGCGGCCTCGCAGAAGTAGGCCCCGACCCGGTCGAGGTAGACCCCGACCAGCGAGGTCTTCCCCGTCCAGCGGGCCAGCTCGCCGTCGGAGCAGTCGAGCAGCAGGTAGACCTGCACCAGCAGGGCGGCGCCCACGGCGGCCCACAGGCCCGGCAGGGCGAGCACGACCCCGGCCAGGGCCCCGGCCACCGTCATCACCCAGGTGAGCTGGTTGGGCGTGACCGAGGTCTTGGCGAACAGCCAGGTGACGTAGATGGACAGCTGGCGCATGTAGAGCACGCCGGCCCAGTGCTCGCCGTTCCTGCGCTCGAGGTGGCCGGCGGGCTGGGCGACCCGCCGGATCTCAGCTACCGAAGGCCCGGACATAGTCCCCCACCCGATCGTGGATCTCGGAGTCCTGCATGCGCAGGTGCTCCAGGATCGTGTAGCGGCCGGGGCGGGTGGACGGTGCCAGGGCGACGGCCTCGGCGAACTGCTGGCCGGTCAGCCCGATGTCGGCGGGCACGACGGGCAGCTTGTGCCGGCGCAGGCAGTCGACCACCTGCGTGACCCGGGCCTCGTCCTCCCTCAGGAAGAAGCAGAAGGCGGCACCGATCCCGGCGAGCTCGCCGTGGTTGGAGGTGCCGGGGAAGAGCTGATCCACGGCATGAAGGATCTCATGATCTCCACCGCTCGCGGGCCGGGACGACCCCGCGATCACCATGGACATGCCGGACAGGATGAGGGACTCGGCCAGCACGGTCAGGAACGCGTCGGACTCGATGGAGTCGCCGCGGCCGATGAGCGCCTCGGCGGACGTGCGGGACATCGAGCAGGCCAGCCCGTCGATGGGCTCGCCGCGCTCGACGTTGCCGAGCTGCCAGTCCTCGATGGCCGACAGGTTGCTCACCACGTCGCCCACGCCCGCCCTGACCAGCGACTCCGGCGCGTTGTGCACGAAGTCGAGGTCGACCAGGATGGCCAGCGGCATCGGCACCCCGAACGAGCCCTTGCCGCCCTCGTAGACCAGGGAGGCCGTGGGCGAGCAGATGCCGTCGTGGGAGAGGTTGGTGGCCACCGCGACCATCGGGATGCCGGCGAGCGAGGCGGCGTACTTGGTGGCGTCGATGGTCTTGCCGCCGCCGACGCCCACCACCACCTCGTAGGCGGCCTTGCGCAGGTCGGCGCCGAGGGAGACGGCCGCGTCGACCGAGCCGTCGGCCACCCGGAACACCTCGGCCTCGCCCAGCTGGGGTGTGATCAAGCTCTCGATGTGGTCGCCCTGCCCGCGGCCGACGGCCACCGCGACCCGGCCGGAGGTGGCCACCCTGCTGTCGGCCAGCAGGGCGCCGAGCTCGGCCACCGCGCCCCGCCTGACCTGCATGGTCAGCGGCGCCGGCAGCATCCTCGCTAGAAGCGGCATGCGCGCCCCCTCAGTAGCGGACGGCTATGGTACGAGCCTTCGCCAGGTCGTCGTGGTTGTCCACCTCGACCCAGTCGACCTCGCCGATGGGCGCGGCGTGGATGACCTCGCCGCGCTCGACCATCTCCTGGTAGCCGTCCTCGTAGTAGAGCTGGGGGTCACGCTCGAAGGTCGTCTTGAGCGCGTCGGCCAGCAGGTCGGCCGCGCCGGGCCGGATGAGGGTGGCGCCGATGTACTCGCCGTACGCCTCGGCCGGGTCCATCAGCTTGGTGATGCGGCGCAGCGAGCCCTCCGGCGAGAGCGTGACCTTCATCTCCTCGTCGGCGAGCTTCTTGACGTTGTCGACGGCCAGCAGGATGCCGCTCGTCTCAGGAGCGGACAGCAGCGTCTTCTCGACCGAGACCGGGTGCACGGTGTCGCCGTTGACCAGCAGCACGCCCTGGGCGAAGTAGTCGCGGGCGCACCACAGGGAGTAGGCGTTGTTCCACTCCTCGGCCTTGTCGTTGTGGACGAGGGTGAGCTTGACGCCGTGCCGCTGCTCCAGGGCCTCCTTGCGGTCGTGGACGGCCTGCGCCGCGTAACCGACGACGACCACGACCTCCCGCAGGTCCACCGCCGCGAGGTTGCGCAGGGAGATGTCCATGATCGTGGTTTCGCCGTCGACCGGCACGAGCGCCTTCGGCAACGTGTCGGTGTACGGCCGCAGACGTCGTCCGGCTCCAGCGGCCAGAACCATTCCCAGCAACGTGCACTCCTCAGTCGAGCATGTCTTCGTGAGCCCAAAGAGTATTCGTCTTTGGGCCCTGAGCGGGTAATCCGGCGTTAGTCTTGCGTTCCCGTATCGGGTGTTTCCACCCCGGAACGGGGCGCGGCGAGCCAGCACGTGAGGCTCTCCCAGCCGAAGAACGCCCACAGATAGAGCGCGAGCAGCAGATAGCCGCCGGTCAGCCAGCCCGTGAGGGCGACCAGCGAGACCACCATCATCCGGCCGTCCCAGCCGAGGCCGAACGTGGACAGCCACGCCGGCGCGTACACGCGCTGCCGCAGCCGGTAAACAAGATCATAGTGGTGGAACGCCAGCGCGCCGAGCAGCAGGAAGATCACCACGGGGTGCACCTCGTGGGCGAACCCGCACGCCGCGACGAAGGTGTACTCGATGAGCCGCAGGATCGGCGGGACGAGCCAGTCGAACCTGCCGTCGTGCGCGTGCGTGCTGCCCGGCCCGGCCAGCAGCAGCGTCACGGCGGGCGCGAACACCGCGAGCCCGTCCGTGCCCGCCACGCCGAGCAGCAGCAGCACGCCCGTGACGAACGTGCCCGCGATCACCGGCGGCAGCGGTGGGAGCTGCCCGGCGACCAGCAGGCCCATGGCGCGCGAGAGCGGGCCGTCGTCGCGGTAGGCCACGACCGTGCTGCGGGGGACGGGAGTCATGTGGACCGAAATCACCGTGCCGACCTCGCGATCCGTCCGGCGAGCTGATAGAGGGCCGCCACGCCGCCCCAGCAGAGCAGGGACAGGAACGTCACTCTGGCGTTCCAGCCCGCGGCGGTGACGGCGATCAGCGCGGTGCGCTCGCCGATGGGCAGCACGACGCTCTTCTTGAGCCAGCGGGCGATCGCGTCGCGCTCCAGGCGCTGGGCGATCCCGAGCACGCCCCGCGCCCGGCTCCCGTCGGCCGACTCCAGGAGGGAGCGCGCGGGGCGCCCCCACTGCGCGCCGACGCGGGCGGCGTCGGTGCGGGCCCCTGCGTACGTCTGGTCGATGGCGTGCCGCACGACCTGGAGGATCATGGCGGCCACGGCGAGCTGCCAGATGCCGGTGCCGGCGAAGCCCAGGGCCAGGCCGACGTAGACGGCGTACTCCTTCAGCCGGTCGGCCATGCCGTCGGCCCACGCCCCCAGCGGCGAGAACGTGCGCGTGTAGCGGGCCAGCTGCCCGTCGAGGCAGTCGAGCACGAACGACAGGTAGAACAGCAGCGCCCCCGCCAGCCGGCCGGCCTGGCTGCCCTCCGAGAACCAGAGGGCCGCCAGCGCGGCCATCCCGATCGAGGCGCCGGTGACGGTGTTGGGGGCCAGGTTGAGCCGGACCGCCGGTTTGAGCAGGTGGCGCGTCCAGGTGGAGACGAAGAAGGTGGCGAAGAAGCCGTCGTCCGCCTTGATGGACAGGTCGAGCCTGACCTTGGCCTCGTCCACCTCGGCCAGCCTGGCGACGGCGGTGTCGGCGGCGTGCTGGCCGGTCACCCGGTCGGCGTGCAGCGGCCCGATCCCGGCCGCCCGCACCGACACGCCCGATCTGACCAGCCCGACCAGGAGCAGGTCGACGGCCTCGACGGGGGTGACCGGGCCCAGCTTGCCGGTGTCGGCCAGCTCGGCCAGCTCCTCCGCGATGTCCGCCAGCGCGCCCAGGTCGGCCTCGCCCGCCTTCAGCACGCCTCTGAACGTGGCGTTGGCCTCGGGGACCACATGGAACGAACTGCCCGCGGCGACGATCTTGCCTCCTTCGACGCGGACGGGCGGCCGCATGGGCGCCGCGGCGGCGTCATGGGAGACCAGGGCCCCGCTGCCGCGCGCGGGGTGGTCGAGCAGCAGCGCCAGCGCCTCGGTGTGGGCCACCAGGTCCGCGGGGAGCACGGCCACCGCTCCCGTGGAGATCCGGGCGATCTTGGCTACGCCTCTGAGGTCGGCTCCGAGGCCGCCACCCGGCGTCACCACCTGGATCTCCCGGACGGGCAGCGTGGCGAGCTGGTCGGTGACGCGGTCGAGCAGGGTGACGTCGAAGCTGGAGAGCTTGCATGCCGGGGTCGTGGCGAGCACGACGACCGATGTGGCCGTGGTCTCGCGGGTCAATGAGTCGGGCAAAGCGCAGGTCTCCTCCCGGTCGCGCGGGAGCCGCGTGGCTTGGGGGTGCGTAGGCACAGCGTAGCGACAGGTCAAGGCGGAATCACGGAACAGGACCGTTACGCTGCCGATATGGATTCACGGTTGCGGTCGGTCGGGGTGCTTCTCGCGGGCGGCGTGGGGCAGCGGATCGGGATGGACACCCCCAAACAGCTCATCGAGGTCGCGGGAAAGCCGATCATCGAGCACTCGCTGGCGGTGTTCCAGAACGCGCCGGAGATCGACGAGATCGTGGTGCTGATGACGCCCGGCTACACCGACCGGATCCGCGAGATCGTGGACAAGGGCGGCTACGACAAGGTCAGCAAGGTCGTGGAGGGCGGCGCGAGCCGTACCGAGAGCACGTGGCTGGCCCTGGGGGCGCTGGGGGCCGAGGAGTGCAACGTGCTGCTGCACGACGCCGTACGCCCGCTCGTGGAGCCCCGGATCATCACCGAGTGCGTCAAGGCGCTGGAGACCCGTTCGGCCGTCAACGTGGCGATCCCGAGCTCCGACACGGTCCTCGTGGCCGTGCCGGGCCCCGGCGGCGAGGTGATCGGCGACGTGCTGGACAGGTCGGTGCTGCGGCGCAGCCAGACGCCGCAGTGCTTCCGGCTCTCGGTGATCCGCGAGGCGTACGAGCGGGCGCTGGCCGACCCCGGGTTCGCCGGCCGCCCGGCCACCGACGACTGCGGCGTGGTGCTGCGTTACCTGCCCGACGTGCCGATCCACCTCGTGCCGGGCAGCGAGCACAACATCAAGGTCACCCACCCCCTCGACCTACGGATCGCCGAGCTGCTCTTCCAGCTCGCCGCAACCCCGCCGATCTCCGACTTGCCCAGATAGGTCACAGACGTTTGACCTGAGAGTTGTTACTGTGCGATCACATGAGGAGACTCATCGTGATCGCGGCCCTGCTCGGCTGCTACCCCACGCTGTTGTGGTCGGCCCTCTGGCCCGCTCCGGTGGTGTTCGGGGCGGTCGCCGTGCTCTCCTATGCGGTGGAGTACGCGGCCTCGCGCGCCGCCAGGCCGCTGCCCGAGCTGCTCGGCAGGGTGCACCTCGGGGTCACGCTGCGCTTCGCCGCCAGGGAGACCATGGCGCTGCTGCTGGTGGCGCGGATGGCGGGGGTCGACTCGCCGTGGTTCGTGGCGCTGGCGTCGGGCATCTTCGCGATCCACGTGGTGCGGGCCGGGCACACGGCGCTGGCGCTGCGGCTCAAGGGGACGCTCAGCCGGATGCCGGTGACCACCCGCAACCTCGACGTCTCGGCGCTGCGCATCCCGAAGATGCCGCCGCCGTCCCTGCGTGACAGCCGCAGCATGCGTTTCCTCTACCTCGACGCGCTGCCGGTGGTCGGCGCGGCCGTCGGCGCCGTGCCCGCCGCGATCGGCGCCGGTCTGGCGGTCCTGCTGGGCATCGCCGGGGCGCTCGCGCTCATCCCGTACGTGCGCCGCGCCACGCCGCTCACCGACAAGGCCAGGGTGCTGGCGGTCGTGGGCGAGCAGGTCGAGAAGTACCGGCCCGAGGTCATCCTCTACTTCTCCGGCGCCACCGCGGCCGCCTATCAGGCCAGGATGTGGCTGCCCACGCTGGAGCGCATCGACCGGCGCGCCATCGTCGTGCTGCGCGAGCGCGGCATGGCCAACCACCTCGACGCGACCACGCTGCCGATGCTGTGCATCCCGTCGGCGGCCGACCTGATGAGCTTCCGCGCCCTGTCCAGCGCCAAGCTCTGCCTGTACGTCTCCAACGTCGGCAGGAACGTCCACATGCTGCGCATCCCGACCCTGCGCAGCGCGTTCCTCAACCACGGCGACAGCGACAAGGAGGCGTCGTTCAACCCGTTCTCCCGGGTGTACGACGAGGTGTGGGTGGCCGGTCCCGCGGGCCGCGACCGCTACCGCCGGGCCAGGGTGGGCGTCAGGGACGAGAGCATCCACGAGGTCGGCCGGCCGCAGCTCGAAGGCATCTCGACGGAGGGGCCGGAGCTGCCGTACCGCACCGTCCTGTACGCCCCCACCTGGGAGGGCTGGAACGACGACCTGTTCCACACGTCGCTGATCACCATGGGCCCGCGCATCGTGCGGGCGCTGCTGGACCACCGGCCGCGGGTACGCGTGATCTACAAGCCGCACCCGCTGACCGGCCACCGCGACCGCAGCGCAGGCCGCGCGCACCGGAAGATCGTGGCCATGATCGAGGCGGCCGAGCTGGCCAAGTCGAAGGCCAGGCACCCGTCGCGGGCGACCGGGGAGACGCCGCGGATCGAGCATCTGATCGTCACCGGCCCCGAGCCGCACCTGTACGACTGCTTCAACCGGTGCGACCTGCTGATCAGCGACATCTCCAGCGTCGTGGCCGACTTCCTGGCCAGCGAGAAGCCGTACGCGGTGACGAACGTCGCCGGCCTGGACGAGCGCGCCTTCCACGAGCGCTACCCGAGCACCGAGGCGGGCGTGCTGATCGGGAAGGACCTGGCCGGGCTCGCGGAGTTCCTCGACGGGGAGGACTCGCTGGCCCGGGCCAGGATCAAGCTCAGGAGCTACCTGTTCGGGGCGGAATATCCGGACGCGCTGACCCGCTTCGACGCCGCCGTCGAGCGGGTCTTCGCCGGGTCATGACCCGGGCGGCCTGGCCAGCTTCTTCGGGCTGGTGAGGAAGCCCCAGCCCCAGGAGCAGTGCATGGCGGCGTACACGATCGGCAGCCGCAGCCGCGCCCCCGGGGACAGCCCGCTGCCCGTCAGCGCGGAGCCCGCCGCGATGGCGACGGCGTAGCCGCCGGGGACGATGAGCGCCCAGGGGAAGAACGGCGAGACGACCAGCCCCAGCAGCATGGCCAGCACCGCGGCGGGCGGCGCCAGATAGCGCAGGTTGATCGTGCCCTCGTGGGTGCGCGCGACCACGCGCCGCCACCTGCCGTAGTGGAAGTACTGCTTGGCCAGGGCCTTGACGTTGGGGCGAGGGCGGTAGGAGACCCGCATGCGCGGCTGGAACCAGACCAGGCCGCCGCTCTGGCGGATGCGGTGGTTCATCTCCCAGTCCTGCGCCCGCTGGAAGTGCTCGTCGTAGCCGCCCACCCGGTCGAGCGCCGAGCGGCGGAAGACGCCCAGGTAGACGGTGTCGGCGGGGCCCGCGGTGCCGCCCACGTGGAAGGCGGCGGCGCCCACGCCGATCTTGGACGTCATGGCGCAGGCGACGGCCTGCTCGAACGGCGTGATGCCCTCGGCCGCCATGACGCCGCCCACGTTGTCGGCGCCGGTCTCGGCCAGCGTCTCGACGGCGACGCGCAGGTAGTCGGGGGGCAGCATGGCGTGCCCGTCGACCCGGGCGATGATGCCGTTGCGCGAGGCGGCGATGGCGGCGTTGAGCGCGTTGGGGGTGCGGCCCGTCGGATTGGGCACGACCGTCACCCGTGGATCGGCCGCCGATATGGCGTCGGCGACCTCCTGGGTGCGGTCCTGGGACGGACCCACGGCGAGCACGACTTCGATCTCACCTGGGTAGCTCTGGGCGAGGACCTGGTCGACGGCCTCGCGAAGGTGCCGCTCCTCGTTGAGGACCGGCATGACGACGGAGATGGGGGGCCAGGCACGCGTCTCCGCGGGGGCCTGCGGCGAGTCGGGGAACTGCTTCATGGCGGGGCTCACGCTACTGTACGACCAGGGGAGTCGGGCAATCGAAAGCCTGATCCTCCGGGTGACAAAAAGGGGGACGGGATGCGCGACCCGGGCGAGGAGGACGGCGGTGTGCTCGTGGGCGGCGACGCCTACGGCGGCGTCAAGCTCGCGAACCCGCGTCCCCGCAGGCCGCTCAGGAGCGCCAAGGCCCGCCGTCGCAACGTGTTCGTCGCCGGGTTCCTGTCCACCGGGGTCCTGGTGGCCACCGGCGTGGTGTGGGCGACCCCGCGCCAGATCGGCACCGTCGACGCCGGGGTGACCGTGCCGGCCGCCCGCGGCGCCGAGAACATCCTGATGGTGGGCGTCGACAAGCGCGACGACCTCACCCGCCAGCAGCAGAACCGGCTCAAGCTGGGCCGCGAGTCCGGCCAGCGCACCGACACCATGATGGTCATCCACCTGTCGGAGGACCACAAGCGGGTCACCGTGGTGAGCCTGCCGCGCGACACCTGGACGACGATCCCCGGCAAGGGCGAACACAAGATCAATTCGGCGTACCAGTTCGGCGGGCCCAAGCTCACCAAGGAGGCCGTCGAGGCAGCCACCGGGCTGCAGATCAACCGCTACATCGAGGTCAACATCCTCGGCTTCATCGACGTCGTCGACTCCCTCGGCGGCGTCACCGTCTGCACGCCCGTGCCGATCAACGACCCCAAGACCGGGCTCAACCTGCCCGCCGGCACCCACCAGCTCCAGGGCGTGCAGGCGCTCGGCTACGCCCGCACCCGCGCCACCGCGCGCTCCGACCTCGACCGCATCGACCGGCAGCAGCAGGTCATCTCGGCCCTGCTCAACCGGGCGCTCAGCGCCGACACCCTGGCCAACCCGGCCAAGCTGGCCTCGTTCGTCAACTCCACGCTGAGCACGGTCAAGGTCGACCCCGACGACGGTCTCCTCGGCCTGGCCACCCAGATGCGGGACGTCTCGCTCGACGACGTGCGCTTCGCCGAGGTGCCGCTGTCCAACGTCGACTTCAAGGCGCCCACGGGCGAGTCCGCGGTCCTGTGGGACAAGCCGGCCGCCCGCGACATGTTCGCGCGGATCAACGCCGACCAGGACCTGACCAAGCCCGCCGCCTCCCCCTCGCCCACTCCTTCGGCCAAGCCGTCGGCCATCCCGCCCGGCAGCATCACGGTCAAGGTCAAGAACGGCACGCTCATCACGGGTCTCGGCGCCCGCACCAAGGAGGGGCTGGTCGCGTACGGCTTCAAGGTCCCCGGCCAGCCCGGCAACACGACCAAGAAGGACTACAAGAAGACGGTCGTCCACTACGGCGCGGGTCAGGAGGACGAGGCGAAGGTCGTGGCCGCCGCCATCCCGGGCGCCGAGATCGACAAGGCCGACATCAAGGGTATCGAGGTGATCATCGGCAGCGATCAGCCGAAGATCGCGAAATCCAAGTCGGCTTCCATGCCGTCGGCGAAACCGAGTGTTACACCGACCACCAAAACGGCAATGCAGAACATATGTAAGAAACAGTAATAACAGTCGGCGGTTCGGCAGGTGAAGCCCTCATGGTGGTCAGGTCGTGGCGGGAGGACCCCTGTACGGTGCTGCACGTCGTGGGCGACCTCGACGTGGCAGGCGCCCCTCGGCTGCGGGACGAGCTCGAACAGGCCATCGCCGCCGCCGACCCGCTCAACCTCGTCGTCGACCTGACCGAGGTCCCGTTCTGCGACTCGGTGGGCCTCGGGGTGCTGGTGGCCACGCTCAACCACGTCCGGCGCGTGAAGGGCCGCCTGATCCTGGTGCTGGCCCCCGGCATGATCCGCCACCTGCTGACGATCACCAACCTCGACCGGCACTTCGAGACGCGCGAATCCCTCGGCGAGGCGTGTTCGGCCTTCGGCAGCGCCGCCTGACCTCGATCGAGCCTTTATGGGGACGGTCTGAGTGATCGCTTCCGTGCGAGAACATGGTCATGTCATCACGGGCACCCCTCGCCACGGCGGCCGCGGCCGGGGAGAGCCCCTCAGGTGTGGAGGCCTTCGCGTTGTTCGACCAGTTCCCCGAGCCGGGGCGCTCCCAGCTCGCGGCCGCCTTCGACGAAGGCAGGGCCCGGCCTGAGTGGTGCTTCGTGAAGGGGCAGGCCCGCCTGGCGTTCTGGGCGCCCTTCCCGGGCTCGGAGCCGGTGACCATCTGGCAGTTCGACCCGGGCCCCGACCCGGTCGCCGCCGCGGAGCTGCTGAGCGGCAGCCTGCGCACGATGGGGCCGGCCAAGATGATCCACGACATCTCGCTCAAGCCGGGGCTCGACCCCGTGGTCGACCGCGCCGTGGAGCACGAGGCCCTGACCCTCGCGGGGTTCGTCATGGAGGTCGAGCGGCTGGTGCTCGAATGGGTGGCGGGCAACGACGTCCCGGTCGACCCGGGCCGCCTGACGTACCGCCCCGCGCGCCGCATGGCCGGCGACGAGGTGATCGACGTCCTCGTACGCATCTCGGAGGGCTCGCTCGACTACGACACGCGGATCGAGGTGGCCACGTCGGGGGCCGAGCACGAGGCCCGATGGATGTACGACGACCTGATCAACCGCAAGGGCAAGCCCGACTGGTTCGTGATCGGCTACCTGGGCGACTCCCCCGTGGGCCTGGTGGCCCCCGACGACCACTCGATCGCGTACATCGGCGTGGTGCCCGAGCACCGCGGCCACGGCTACGTCGACGACCTGCTGGCCAGGGGCACCCGCACGCTGGCCGAGGCGGGCGTGCAGCGCATCGTCGCCGTCACGGACGTCGCGAACGTCCCGACTGCCGACGCCTTCCTGCGTGCTGAATACTCGGAGGTCGGCCGGTTGTTCCGCTATTACTGGAGGGCATAGTGAGACTCGGAGTCATGTTCGACCGGGACCTTCCTCCCGAGCAGTTGATCCCGTTCGCCAAGGCGCTCGACGAGACGTCCGTGGACGACCTCTGGGTGGTGGAGGACCTGGGCTGGACGGGAGGCGTCTCGTCGGCAGCCACCGCGCTCGCCGTCACGTCCCGGCTGCGGGTCGGCATCGGCATCACGCCCGCTCCCCTGCGCAACCCGATGCTGCTGGCGATGGAGCTGGCCAACCTGGCCAGGGTGCACCCCGGGCGGCTGGCCGCCGGGATCGGGCACGGCGTGGGCGACTGGATGCGCCAGGTGGGCGCCGCCCCGTCGTCGCCGCTGACGCTCCTGGAGGAGACGATCACGTCCGTACGCGCGCTGCTGCGCGGCGAGACGGTCACCCTGCACGGCAGGTCCGTCCACCTGGACGGGGTCTCCCTGGTGCACCCGCCCTCCGCGCCCCCGCCCGTGCTGGCCGGGGTGAAGGGGCCACGCTCGCTGGCCCTGTCGGGCCGGGTCGCCCAGGGGACGATCATCCCCGAGGGCGTCGGGCCCGCGCAGCTGCCCGGGATCCTGGACCAGATCGGGGGTGCCGCGGATCACGAGCTCGTGGTCTTCTCCTTCCTCAACACCGAGGCCGAGGTCCCGGAGAGCTCCCGGGCCCTGGTGGCGGGGCAGGCCGGGTTCCTCGGGGTCGCGCCCGAGGAGGTGGCGATGGCGTCGGGGTCTCCTGAGGCCGCGGCCGAACACGTCAAGGAGCTGTGGGCGGCGGGGGCCGCCACGGTGGCCGTGCGGCCGCTGGGTCCGGACCCGCTGCGGCACGTCACGGCCCTGCTGTCGGCCCTCTGAGGCGCGCTCTCTGCGTTCTCCGGGCCTGAGACGGGTGGTCTCCGATCTCCGGGCTTGACGCGCGTTCTGCGGGCCTGACGCGTGGTCTCCTGGCCTGACGCGCGTTCTGGCCGAAAGGCCGATGGTGGCCCGCCCGTGTTCGGCCGGACGGTCGATGGCGGGCGGGCGGCGCTCGGCCACCATGGCGGCATGAGCATCTCCATGAGGCGAGTCGTGGCGACAGGGGTGACGCTGGCGGCGGCGCTGACGTTGACCGGGTGCAAGGTGGACCTGGACGCCGAAGAGGTCCACACCGCGCAGGCGTTCCCGTTCACGGGCACCGCGCTGAAGATCAATGCCTCCCTGGGCGGCGTGCGCGTCCTCCAGGGCACCGGGGGCCGCGTCGAGGTGGAGCGGTGGGTACGCGGCAAGGCCGCCGACGACGGCAACGCCACCTGGTCCCTGCGGGACGGCACCCTTCGCCTGAGCGCGAACTGCAACATGGTCTTCGGCGACTGCGGCGCCCGCTACCACGTCAAGGTCCCGCCCGGCGTGCCGCTGTCGATCGAGGCCGACGACGGCGTCATCCTGAACGGCCTCGCCCAGGACGTGGACGTGGTCAGCCGGGACCGCATCCAGGTCTCGGGCGCCGCGGGAAAACTGCGGCTGCGCAGCGAGGGCCCGATCACGGGCGAGGGGCTGAAGTCGCCGAGCGTCCGGTGCCGGACGTCGGACGGCGCGATCGACGTGTCGTTCGCCAGCCCGCCCACCGCCCTCGACCTGCGCTCCAGCGACGGCCGGGTGACCGCGACCGTGCCCGGGGCGGCCTACGCGATCACGGCCCGCAGCACGGACGGCACCGAGCGCTCGGAGCTCAAGGACGACGCCAAGAGCCCCAACACCATCACGGCCGTGAGCGGCTCCGGAGACGTCCGCATCCTCCGGGCCCGGTGACCTCGCTCACTGCGTTCACTGCCAGATGGCGGCGTACAGCCCGTTCTCGGCGTTCACCTGGACCGGGGACAGCCCCTTGGCCTTGAGGTCGGCGAACCGCTTCTGGTAGCCGGAGGAGGTCATGTCGACGTAGTGGGCCCAGGACCTGACGCCGTCCTTGCGCCACACCGCCGTGTACGTCCCGTCGGGCGCCACGGCCACCTTGACCGGCCGGAACCCCTGCTTCTTCTTGGCGTAGAACGCGGCCTCGTGCTGCTGCCTGGACTTCCCGTACGTGTAGTACCAGGCCCCGCCCGTGTTGACCGTCCACACGCCCACGTACCGCAGGTCGTCCGGGGTGCCGTACACGTCGACCGAGGTCAGCGCGAGCCCCTGGGCGGTGGCCCGCTTGTTGGCGGCGGCGAACTGGGCGGGGGTGAGGTTCGACCTGGCGAAGAACTTCCCGCGCCGCCTCTCGAAGACGGCCGTGAACACCGGCGCGTCACTCGGCCCGGTGGCGGAGACGGAGACCGGCTGCGCCCCCTCCTTCAGCCCCTGGTCGAACCGCTGCTGGTACTCCTCGGCCGACATGCCCTGCCAGATGCCCCAGTTGGCCGGCGAGCCGCCCTTGACCCACACGGCCGCGTACCGCTCCCCGTCGGAGACGTTCACCGTGACCGGCCGGAAGCCCTGGTCCCTGAGCTGCTTGACCCGGGCCACGCTCTGCTCGGCGGTGAGGCCGTGGTAGGCCACCCAGGCCGGACGCGCCTGCGCGCCGGCCGGGGGCGTCACCACGGCCACCGGGGCCGTCATCCCGATCAGTAATGCCGCGATCTTGCTCGTGGTCCGCATGACCCTCCCGTGCCCTTACGCGTTCGTGGGGGATTTCGGACCGACCATAACAGCCTTAACTGACCACCCGCTGGCAGCTCCGATCAGCCGACCTTCTCGAAGGGGGTCGGCGTCTGGCCCGTCCAGCGGAAGAGCTGGGCGTGGCCGGTGTACTTGCTGACCCCGCCGTCCGTGATGGTCCCGGACTTGGACACGTAGTAGCGTCCCCCGCCGAGCGAGATCAGGCCGTACTCGCCGCCGAACTCCCAGCCCCTGACGCCGGTGGCCTCGTGCTGGAGCCCGCCCGGCGCCAGCGTGAGCAGCCGGCCCCGCTCGGGCTGCGGCTGCCCGACGATGTCACCCTCCCTGGGCCGCTCGCGGCCGTCCACCATGAAGAAGGAGTAGTTGGGGAACTGCGGCTTCTTGCCCTTGTAGACGGCCATCATCCAGTTGCCCGTGAAGTCGTCGTACTCGAGGTTCTGCACGCCGTAGGTGGTGTTGCCGGTGTACGCGAAGTACTTGCCGTCGACCTGCTCGGGGCCGCTCTTGTGCGGGTCGCTCTCGGTGAGCGGCTTCTCGTACTTCTTCCACCGCTCGATGTCGTACTGGAGGAGGACCTGGTAGTCGTTGTCGGCCCGGGTGGTGTTGGAGTAGATCCCGTACGCCACGGTCAGCAGCTGCCTGCCGTGCTTCTTCCCGAACTCGGGGCCGAAGGACACGCCGTCGATGCCGCTGCACCCGTACCGGTGATCCGGGGTGTTGCCCACGTTGCCGTCGAACTTGCCGTCGCCGTTCATGTCGGCGGTGTAGTCGGCGACGACCTCCTTGAGGTAGACCGTCTTGACGACGTCACTGGTCTGGGCGTCCATGCCCATGCTGGTGATGCGGTCGACGTCGAAGATCGCGATGTAGAACGACTCCTGCTCCTTGTACTCGAGGGAGCCGTACACCCGGCCGTCCTTGGCGTTGAAGTCAAGATCGCCGAGGTGCCCCGTGAAGCCCCTCACCGAACCCACGGGGTTGCCCTTGAGGTCGGTCTTGACGAGGACGTTGGTGAAGGAGAAGTACATGTACCCCTTGCGCTCGTCAATGGCGATCCCCTGGACGTGCCCCTCGGTCCAGGCGCCGCCGTAGATCTCGTTCGGCAGCTCTGGGCGGCGGTTGTCGGCGGTGGCCGGGGCGGCGAGCAGGCCGAGCGATGCGGTGGCGACCACGGCGAGCGTCAGGACTTTGCGCATGTTTGCGTACCCGTCTTCAGTTAGGGATCAGACCGAAACCTGACGGTATACCGACCGAATGTCGCTGTCTGACATATGCGTGAACTGGCAGTGAAGTCACTCCGAACTGCCCATTCATGGGCGATACAGCCGTTCAAGGCCGACCAGAGCCACCCGGGCATCGCTCGCCGCTGAACCCCGACCCCTCCGTAGCAGGCGAGCACGGTGTCGCGCGTGTCGTACCCCTTACGCTCCAGCAACTCGCGCGCTCTCGCGAGTCGCCTGAGGTCAACCCCTATGCCGAGGGGCCGATCGGCGGCGATGGCGTTGGCAGGAGAATGCCCAAAGCCTGGGCCGATTTGCACGAACTGGTGACCTCCGCCGCCGGCACACGACTGCGTAGCGGCGGAAACCGTCGCGGCGATCAGTGCCGGCGGTTGAGCAGATCGACGATCGTCCGGCGTCCCATGCTTCGCGCGATGTCGAGTGGTGTGGTGCCCACCGGGTAGCTCTCGAACGGCTTCGTCAGGCCGCGCCCAGGGTCCGCGCCCGCCGTGAGCAGGACACCCGCCACCTCGGCGTGGCCGTTCTCCGCCGCTTCGTGCAGCGGGGTGAACCCGTAGTTCTCGGTGATGTTCGGGTTCGCTCCGGCCTCGAGCAGCAGCCGTACCGGATCGATATGACCATGGCGGCTGGCGTAGTGAAGCGGGGAGACCCCGTCCTTGTCGCGCGAATCGAGATCGACCCGCTTCGTCGCGATGAGCAGCTCGGTGATCTCAGCGGTCCCCCGCGAGGCTGCGTGCGACAACGGGGTCTGCTTGTGGGAGGTCACCCGCTCAACGTCGATCCCCGCGTCGATCAGCATGCGCGCGATGGCGACGCAGTCATCGTACAAGTCGTCCGGGTGGGATCCGATCTGCGCGCGGATCTCGTCGCGACCGGTGAGAACCGTCTCGACGCCGTCGCGCACCACGGTGACCTCGATGGCCACCGGCCGGTCCTTGGTCTGCTGGATCACATGGTGCAGCGCGGTGAATCCGCCCGTGGAAGCGCCCCCTGGATCCGCGCCCGCCGCGAGCAGCGCCTCGACGCCCTCTCGGAACGCCTCGTGGGCCGCAGCCAGCAGCGCCGTCCAACCCCGCTCGTCGGCGGCGTTCACATCGACGCCGGCCGCTATCTGCTCTTTGAGGCCCTTCAGGTCCCCCGAGTACGCGGCGTGCCGCAGAGTGTTCTCCCGCGAGACGTCGCCGGAGTCCGTTAAGCCGATATCTGCCATATGTTGTCCTCTCCTGCTGTTGCACGTGATATCTCGTCAAAGTCAAGGATGATCTCATAGGTGAGTGCCGTCCAAAACCTGGCGATGCCGTGGCAACCGTCAAGGTGCACTGGCCTGAGCTTGCGGCTGTTCCGTACGAAGTCCCGGGCGCAAGAAGCCGGAGAACGTCCGCCGCTACTTCGAACCATCGCCAGAGGCGATCGCCGAGCTCACGAGCCTGCTCGCGCCTGGCGGCGGCAATCGCTGAGCCGCGTTCCTTGATCCTTCTCGGTGGCAACGGCGGAGGCGGACACGAGCGTCGCGGCTGCGAGGCTGCCCCAGAGGGCTGCCGAGCCGTGGGGGGCGAGAGCGGTGATGACCGCCGGGGAGACGGCGAGGCCGAAGCCCGTAGAGAGCTGGAAGCGGGTGAGGGCGCGTCCCAGGAGATGGGCCGGGGCGAGGGCGGTGACGAGCGCGGTGGCGCTGCCGGCATAGATGATCTCACCGATGGTGCAGACCACGGACACCGTGGCGACGGCCGGGGCACCCCAGCCGTGTCCCAGTGACGTGGCCGCGAGGAAGCCGAGGTAGGACGCGGCGAGTATCACGCCGGCGACAGCCAGCACGGTCCGCCGGGCGAAGCGGGACATCAGGACCGTGATCGGAACCTGCAGGGTGACCACCAGCACCGTGTTGGCCACGAAGATGGCTGCCGACCACACCGGGGTTGCGTGCAACTGTGTCACCAGGACCAGAGGGAGCGCGATTTCGGGGACGTTGAGGCAGAAGACGTAGACCACGTTGGCGGCCAGCAGCGCGCGCATCCGGGGTGCGGGCCCGTCGGGCCCGTCCTTGGCCGGGGTCACGGCCGGATGCGCGTGCAGGTGGACCGACCACACCAAGGCCGCCGCAGCGAGATAGGCGAGCCCGGTGACGGCTGCCAGCGCCTGCAATGCGGTGGTGCCGCCCGCCAGGCACGCGGTGGCGAGGAGCGCGCCCGCGCCCAGGCCGGCGTTGCGCAGGGCGCGGCCTCCCGCGAGAGCGGCGTCGCGTTCCCGGCCGTGGGCGACCGTGGCCACGAGAGCCGCGTGGGCGGCCGGCCATGCCTGGTTGCCGATGCCGAGGAAGAGCGCCGCCGTCGCGAACAGCCAGACGTTCCCCGCCGGGGTGGCCAGCAGCAGCGCCACGCCCAGCACCCGCACCAGCATCGACGCCGCCACGACCGTGCTGCGTGCGCCCCGGTCCAGCCATCGGCCCACCGCAGGCATGCACACCAGACCTACGACGACGCCGACCGTCATGGCGATGCCGGTGGCCGGCGCGGACAGCCTCAGCACAGTCACCCCGTAGAGCAGCTGGAAGGGCCGCAGCAGGCCGGTGCCGAGCGCGTCCACGCCCAGGGCGACGGCATAGCGGGGGCCCCCGGAGGCACGGACGAGGGCGCGGGGCCGGATCTTGGTGGTGGTTGCCATGGCGTCAACAGTGCGTTCGGCCGCCGGGCGGACTGTGTCGGTTGACGGACACCGTCAACCGACGCGGTCGTCGGCCATCCGACCAGTGATGATGAGGGGATGACGTTGAGGATCGACATCAGCGGGATGCCGTCCGGGCGACTGCGGTTCGCCGCCTCCCCGCTGGCCGAGCTGACCGCGATGCTGCACGTGCTGGCCGAACCCGGGCATCACCCGCAGCTCGCCGGCTGGGCCGGGGACGTCTGGGCTGGGCTGCGGCCGGAGCTGGCCGAGCGGTTGCGGGAGGCGGAGTTCCTCTGGCGTTCCTCACGAGCCGACTTTCTGGTCCCCGCTCGTCCTCGGCCGACCCTTGCCGAGGAGTTGGACGATGTAGACCGGATCGACGATGAAACCTATGTGACCGCCGCGCTCATCACCACGTGCGGCAGCAACCGGGTCCACTTCGCCACGCCGTCGCCACTCACCGACGCGACGGCGCGCGAGCGGGCCCTGGACCTGGCCCAGGCCCGCGGCGCGCTCCAAGAGGCCTTCGCGGAACGGCTGCTCACGGACCCGGCCGCCGTGCGGGCGCGGGTGCGCCACACCCTCGAACAGTGCGCCGAGGCCTTCTTCGACGCCGCCTGGACAGGCGTCGCCGTGCAACTCGCCACCGACCTGCGCGTGAAGAACGACCTGCTGAAGCGCCAGGGCATCGAGGCGGCACTCGCATCGGTCTCCAGCGCCGTCACGCTGGCACAGGACGGCAACTGCATCATCCTGGACAAGCTGCAGGACAAGGCGACCGCCGCCCACGACACCGGGGTAACCTTCCTCCCCAGCGTCTTCGGCCACCCGCACCTGGTGGCGGTCCACGCGCCCGGGTGGCAGCCAGTGGTGCAGTACCCCGTGGCCGAGGCAAGTCCATCAGAGCCGGTATCGCTGGAAACGGTCACACTACGGCTGGAGGCACTCGCACATCCGGTACGACTGCGGCTGCTGCGCACCCTGGCCCGCGGCCCGCACACCACCGGTGAACTGGCCCACGCCTGGGAACTCTCACCCCCGGAGGTTTCCCGCCACCTCGCTGTCCTGCGCCGCGCGGGCCTGCTCACGGCCCGGCGACACGGTCGTTACGTCCGTCACACCCTCAATCTCCCCGATCTGATGGCGCTGGGCGCCGACCTGCTGACGGCCGTACTGCGCTGAGTGGCTTCGGCCTGCCAGAACGCGGGCGACCGCCGCCTTCGACCCCGGCAGGGTCGTGATGGTGACCTGGGCAGTGCCGCTCGCTTCTTTACCGGAACCCCTGGTCACCCTGAGGCGTCGAGCGCGACCAGCTCGATCTCGAAGCCGTCCCCGTCCTCCAGATAGGCCGCGTAGTGCCGCTCCCCGCCCGCGTACGGGTGGCGATCGGGGAACATCAGCGTCCAGCCGTTCGCGAGCGCCCGCTCGGCCAGCGCGTCCACCTCGGCGCGGCTTCCCACGTGGAAGGCCAGATGATTCAGCCCGGGGCGGCAGCGGTCGTGCCGGTCGGCGCTGAGGGCGGGCGACTGCTCCAGCACCAGGTACGTGGCCCCCAGCCGCCAGCTGCGGCCGTGCTCCCAGTCCTGGTACAGGGTGTAGCCGAGCGTCTCCAGCAGCCACTGCCAGCTCGCGACGGCTCGCGGCAGGTCGGGCACCCAGATCTCGACGTGATGCAGCATCCCGGTCGCGGGGTCCCCGCTCATCCCGTACTCACCCCTTCCGCTCCCGGTCGTGGGCACCCGCTCATCCCGTAGGCACCCCTTCCGCTCCCGGCCTTGGGCGCACGGCCCGCCCGCGTCGCCTCAGAGCTTGGAGATGTAGTACATGTTGCCGCCCGGCTGGAGGATGCCGGCCAGGACGGAGGTCTTGATGGTGTGGGTGCCGCCGGTCGGCTTCCACGGGTCGTACACGGTGATGGTGCCCGCCGTCTTGTCGTAACCGTAGGCGATGATGGCGTGGCCGACCCTGGTGCCCTTGATCTTGCCCTTGTTCCAGGGCAGCTGCTCCATCCACACCGCGAGCACCGGCGCCCGGCGCAGGTCTCCGATGTTGCCGGAGACCCGGTTCATGAGCACGACCGCGTTGCCGTCCGCGTCGGTGGGGCTCGTGACCTTGTAGCCGCGCGACTTGAGGTAGGCGTTGACCACCGGCAGCGCGTTCACACCCTTGGTGCCCGCGGCGGCCGTGGTCTTCATCTTCTTGGCGAGAGTCGACTGGCTGACGTTGACGCCGAAGGTCGACAGGCTCATCGACGACGAGGCGGGGACGCAGAAGTAGTTGGTCTCCTGGCGCTGGCCCTTGAGGTTGAGCTGGTACTTCAGGGGTGTGAAGAGGCCTTTGGGCGTTGCGGCGACGGAGGACGAGGGGGACGGGGACGGGGTGGGAGTCGGGGTGCCGGGGGACGCGTAGGCCGGTGACGCGGTGGTGAAGCCCAGGACGGCCACGGTCACGGCTGCGGTGAGGGCGACGCCGGTCCCCGTTCTACGGTTCTTCACTTGATCACTCCACACATGCGCGGCTGACAGTAGTCAGGGACCGTAGTTGATCTGCCAAGAGTGTGCAAATGGTGGCGCATGGTGACATAGGGGCAGACGGGACATTCGCGACACGGCCGAATGCAGGGCGCCTTACGCGAGGCGGCCGGACGTGCCTTTCGGGCGACGGCCGGACGCGGAGCGCCCGTCGCAAGCCAGCCGGACGCGGAGCGCCTTACGCGAGACGGCTCGACGCGGAGTGCCTTTCGCAAGACGGAGCCGGACGCGGAGTGCCTTTCGCGAGATTGGCCGGATGCGGACGCCGTTGATCGCCAACCCGGCAATCACAGCAGCCGTCCCACTGATGTCACGTTCCATCTCTAGCCATATGGAGCCCGCAGTGCTCAAGCGCCTCCTCGCGGCGACCGGCGTCGCCGCCGTGGTCCTGCCGTCGGCCGGTACGCCCGCCCAGGCCGCGACCCCGGTCGTTCAGATCGTCAAGGTCTACTACGACTCGCCAGGGTCCGACCGGGGCGGCAACGTCTCGCTCAACGGCGAATACGCGGTGCTGCGCAACATGAGCAGGCGAAGCATCCAGCTCGAGAACTGGGTCCTGCGGGACGAGACCGGCTACAAATACCGATTCCCCAGCTTCACCCTCAAGCCCGGCAAGTCAGTGACCGTACGCTCGGGCCAGGGGACCGACACCTCGACCACCCTGTACTGGGGTCGCAAGTGGTACGTCTGGAACAACGACGGGGACACGGCCGGCCTCTACCGGAGCAGCGACCTCAAGAAGATCGACGGCTGCACCTGGGGACGCGGCGGCATCTCCACCACCTGCCCGTAGGTTTTCACCGCACCGACGAACACGCCCTCCGGTCGGAAGCGGCATCTCCACCACCCGCCAGCAGGTCTCACCACGGCGGCGGACACGCCCCTCGGTCGGAAGGCGGACGCGTGGTGCGAGTTAGCCTGACAAGGTGAGCATTACCGCTGGTAGCTACACATTCGGACCCGATTCCGGCCGGCTCCTCATCCACACGACCCGCACCGGACTTGGCGCCAAGGCCGGCCACGATCTCACCATCGAGGTCACGCGCTGGAGCGGCGACGCCACAATCGACACCGCCGCCCCGGCGAACTCCTCGGTGACCGTCGAGGTCGACCCGGGTTCGCTCGAAGTCCGGGCAGGGACCGGCGGCATCAAGCCGCTCACGGACTCCGACCGCGAGGAGATCGAGCGAACCATCCGGGAGAAGATCCTGCACACCGGCCGACATCCGGCGATCACCTTCCGATCGACGCGAGTCGACGGGACCGCGGAGTCGTTCCACATCGAGGGCGACCTCACCATCCTCGGGGTGACCCGGCTGGTGACCGTCCAGGGCATGGTCGCCGATGACCGCGTACGGGGCTCAGCGGCCATCGTGCAGTCCCGGTGGGGGATTCGACCGTATTCCGCGTTCTTCGGCGCGCTCAAGCTGAGCGATGAGGTCGAGGTGCGGTTCGACGTCGGCCTCGCGGCAAAGGACTGAGCTCGGACCGGTCCCATCTCCCGAGCTCACGAACAGGGCCTCGTGGTGGCCTCAGCGCCTCCTTGCCCCTGGCTGTGCTTCTCTCAATGGCTCGTGTGCTCAACGAGTCGGCGAAGCGGGGTTTGGCTGGGGGTTTGGGGGTCGCACCCCCAATGTCACTGCCCGAGCTCTCCGCGCGAAGCGCCCCACCGTGAGGACCGCGCCTTTGCCTCCGGCGCGAGGACCGCGCCGTTGGTCCCGGCCTGATCTTCTTGTCGGCGACGGCGTAGAGGGTGTCAGATATCCGGAGGTCCGACCTTCTTGTTACTAGTCGGTACGGTTTGCGAAGAGGTGCAGGTGGCACGTACGAGGTAGCTAGGGCCGGTAGCATGCCTGCGCGATCGAAAGGAGCTCACTCGTGCCATATCGCCTCACGGTGATCGGGACCGGATACCTGGGCATCACCCATGCGGCGTGCATGGCTGATCTCGGATTCGACGTCCTGGGCCTTGATATCGACGCCGACAAGATCCGCAGCCTCAACCAAGGGGAGCTCCCGATCCACGAGCCCGGGCTCGAGCCTGTGCTCCGCCGCGGGCTCGAATCCGGCCGCCTGCGCTTCACCACCTCGTACGAGGAAGCCGCCGCCTTCGGCGACGTGCATTTCGTCTGCGTAGGCACTCCCCAGAAACGCGGCGAATATGCCGCGGACGTCACGTACATGGACAACGCGATCGAGTCCCTTGCCCCGTTCCTCGACCGCCAGTGCCTGGTCGTGGGCAAGTCCACCGTGCCCGTCGGCACCGCCGAGCGGCTCGCGGACAAGCTCACCCGCCTCGCGCCCGCCGGCGGGCAGGCCGAGCTGGCCTGGAACCCCGAGTTCCTGCGGGAGGGGTTCGCGGTTCAGGACACCATGCACCCGGATCGCATCGTGGTCGGCGTTCGCACCGAGCGAGCGGAGAAGGTGCTGCGCGAGGTTTACGAGCCGCTGGGCGAGGTTCCGTTCGTGGTGACCGATTTCGCCACGTCCGAGCTGGTCAAGACGGCCGCGAACGCGTTCCTGGCCACCAAGATCTCGTTCATCAACGCGATGGCCGAGGTCTGCGAGGCCGCGCACGCCGACGTCAAGCAGCTGTCCGAGGCGCTGTCGTACGACGACCGGATCGGCGGACGTTACCTGAACGCGGGCCTCGGGTTCGGCGGCGGCTGCCTGCCCAAGGACATCAGGGCGTTCATGGCGCGGGCCGGGGAGCTGGGAGCGGACCAGGCGCTGACGTTCCTGCGCGAGGTGGACGCCATCAACCTGCGGCGGCGCGCCCGCATGGTCGATCTGGCCAGGGAGCTGGCCGGGGGCTCGTTCCACGGGTGCACCGTGGGCGTGCTGGGCGCCGCGTTCAAGCCGAACTCGGACGACATCCGCGATTCCCCCGCGCTGGACGTCGCCGTGACCATCGGCCACCAGGGCGGACAGGTCACCGTGTACGACCCGATCGCGCTCGACAACGCCCGTAAGGCTCACCCCGAGCTGAACTACGGCGAATCAGCCCTGGACGCGGTACGGGGAGCGCACGTGGTGCTGCTGCTCACCGAGTGGCAGGAGTTCGTGGAGCTCGACCCCGAGGAGCTGGGAGCCGTGGTGGCGACCCGGCGCATCGTGGACGGGCGTAATGCCCTGAATGCCGAGACGTGGCGGTCCGCCGGATGGCACTACCGCGCCCTCGGCCGCCCCTGACGGACCTATCCCCCGCCTACGACAGCCCCGGCCGCCGTAGGCGCACCCCCATCACGACCCTGGGCCACCGTAGGCGCACCCCCCATCACGACCCCCGGCAACCGTAGGCGCACCCCCGTCACAACCCGAGGTTCGCGGCCTCCGAGCGGAGCTTCTCGCCCTTGGCGTACGCCTGCTCCTTCAACCGCACCTGGAACTCCTCCATCCGCTCCCGCAGCCCGGGGTCGGACGCGGCGAGGATGCGTACGGCCAGCAGCCCCGCGTTGCGGGCCCCGCCGACCGCCACCGTCGCCACCGGCACCCCGGCGGGCATCTGGACGATCGACAGCAGCGAGTCCATCCCGTCGAGGTACTTCAGCGGCACCGGCACCCCGATCACCGGCAGCGGCGTGACGGAGGCCAGCATGCCGGGCAGGTGCGCGGCTCCCCCGGCCCCGGCGATGATCACCTGGAGGCCCCGGGAGGCGGCCTGGCGGCCGTAGTCGATCATCTCGGTCGGCATGCGGTGCGCCGAGACCACGTCCGCCTCGAAGGGCACGCCGAACTCGGCGACCGCCTCCGCGGCGGCCTTCATGACCGGCCAGTCGGAGTCGCTCCCCATCACAATCCCGATGCTCACGATGCCGCCTTCGTCGGCATCGGGATGCTTCGCTCTCTCATGTGTACTCCCCGGTGGTGAGGTAGACGGCGGCGTGGCGGGCGCGGGCGCGCACCTCGTCGAGGTTGGAGCCGAGCGCCGTCACGTGGCCGATCTTGCGGCCGGGGCGCACCTCTTTGCCGTAGAAGTGCAGCTTGATGCCCGGATCGTGGGCCAGCACGTGCTCGTAGCGCTTGAACAGGTCGGGCTCTTCGCCACCGAGCAGGTTGGCCATGACGACGACCTGGGCGGTCATCTTGGGCGAGCCGAGCGGCAGGTCCAGCACCGCCCTCAGATGCTGCTCGAACTGCGACGTCGTCGAGCCCTCGATGGTCCAGTGGCCGCTGTTGTGCGGGCGCATGGCCAGCTCGTTGACCACGAGCCCGTTCGGCGTGTCGAAGAGCTCGACCGCGAGCAGCCCGGTCACGCCGAGCTCGTGGGCGATCTTCAGACCGATGCGCTGCGCCTGCGCGGAGTATTCGGGGTCCAGCCCGGGAGCGGGCGCGATGACCTCCACGCAGATGCCGTCCTGCTGCACGGTCTCCACGACCGGGTAGCTGACGCCCTGCCCGTGCGGCGAGCGGGCGACCAGCACCGCCAGCTCCCGCTCGAACGGCACGAACGCCTCGGCGAGCAGCTCGACCCCGGCCGCGAACGCCTCCGCGACCTCCTCGGCCGACCGGCACACCCACACGCCGCGGCCGTCGTAGCCGCCGCGCACCGACTTCAGCACCATCGGCCAGCCGTGCTGCTCCGCGAAGCGCGTGGCCTCTTCGGGCGACGACACGCGCGCCCACGCCGGGCACGGCACGCCGATCGCGGTCAGCCGCTCGCGCATGACGGCCTTGTCCTGGGCGTGCACGAGGGCGTCGGCCCCGGGGTGCACGGAGTGGCCGGCCTCGGTCAGGGCTCGGATGTGCTCGGTGGGCACGTGTTCGTGGTCGAACGTGATCGCGTCGCAGCCCTTGGCGAACTCGCGCAGATCGTCCAGATCGCGGTAATCTCCGACGCGCGTGTCGACGATCACTCGTGCGGCGCTCTCCTCCGGAGAGTTGGCCAGCACCCGCAGCTCGACGCCGAGCGCGATGGCCGGCGGCTGCGACATCCTGGCCAGCTGGCCTGCGCCGACGATGCCGACGACCGGCCCGATGGGGCTGTAGGAACTCACGCCAGGTGAGCTTACCGGGACGGAACGACTTTCCCGGACTCCCCGGGCTGGGCGGCCGTTCCGGGTTGCCTTCGCAGGCACGACCGCCCAGCGTTCCGCTCCGCCCGCTTATGCCGGGTCGCGGGCGATGTGCAACGCAGCGTAATGCCCAACTGTCGTAAATGCCGGGCATAGGACGATATTTCTAAGTGGTAAGTTCACCAGCCTGACGTCGCCCCTACATGGCGGCCGGTACGCTGAGTTGGGTCAGGCTCGTCGAAGGAAGGGACCGAGCAGAGACGTGGACTTCGCCAAACGCCTCTACGAGCGGTTCTCCTCCCTTGTGTACGAACTGGCCAAGTTCGGCAGCATCGGCGCCGTCGCCTTCCTGATCGACACCGGCCTCCTCAACCTCTGCAACGTGGGCCTGGGCTGGGGCCCGCTGACGTCCAAGGTCGTGGCGACGACGATCTCCACGACCTTCGCCTACATCGGCAACCGCTTCTGGACCTTCCGGCACCGCGACCAGAGCGGGTTGAGGCGCGAATACTTCCTGTTCTTCCTGCTCAACGGCATCGCGCTGCTGTTCGGCATGCTGACGATCGGCTTCACCACCTACACGCTCGACCTGCACGACCCGCTCAGCTTCAACATCGCCAACATCGTGGGCGTGGGGCTCGGCACGCTGTTCCGCTACTGGTCGTACAAGAAGTGGGTGTTCCTGGAGGCCACCGAGCCCATCCCGATGGAGCTGCCCGAGACCGGGGTCAAGCAGGACCGCTGACCACGCGGGTCCTCGCGCCGTCGTCCTCGGCCGGGCGCAGGAAGATGGCGAACGTCGCCGGGCGGCGCCGTACCAGCTCCAGCCTGCCGCCGTCGGCCGCGGCCAGCGCGCGGGCGAGCGTCAGCCCGAGACCGGTGCCTCCGCCGCCGCTGACGTTCCGCTCGAAGATCTTGGGGGCGATCTCGTCGGCGATGCCCGGGCCCTCGTCCGCGACCTCGATCACCACGTAGTTGTCGCCGCTGGTCGACGTGACGGTGACGTCGCCGCCGCCGTGGCGCAGGGAGTTCTCCAGCAGCGACGCGATCACCTGGCCGAAGCCGCCGGTGGTGGCCATCGCCTTCAGGCCGCGGGCGCCTTCGAGCCGCAGGATACGCCCCGCCTCCCGGAACACCGGCTCCCACTCCCTGATCTGCTGGATGATCACGTCGTCGATGGCGACCGGCTCGGCCTGGGCGTGGCGCTGGCGCCGCGCCGCCGCCAGCAGCTCGTCGATCACGGCGGTGAGCCGCTCCGCCTGCACGATCGCCGCCTCCCCCTCCTCCCGTACGACCTCCGGCTCGTCCGCCGCCGACACGATCTCCTCCAGGCGCATGGTGAGACCGGTCAAGGGGGTCCGGAGCTGGTGGGAGGCGTCGGTGGCGAACTCGCGCTCGCGGGTGAGCAGGTCGGAGATGCGGGTCGCGCTGCGGTCGAGCACTTGGGCCACCCGGTCGAGTTCGGGAATGCCGTAGCGGTGTTTGCTCGGCCGGGCGTCTCCGGAGCCCAGCCGCTCGGCGATCTTCGCCAGGTCCTGCAAGGGCAGCGTCAGCCGCCGGGACTGTACGACGGCCAGACTCACGGCCACCGCCAGGGCGGCGACGGCCAGGGCCACGATGAGCAGGAGCCGGGCCCGTACGTCCTGTTCAACCTGGTCGCGATCGCGACTTATGCGGACATAGACGCCGGTGTTGGTCTGCGCGTCCTCGGTCATCAGGTGACCGGACGGCGGTGCGGTGCCGACCACGGTCACCCGCAAGGGGGTTCCGCGTTCCCAGATCTGGATGTACCTGCCGGGATACTTCTGCTCCAGTTGCTGGGGGTCGAGCGGCGTCTCCTGGACACGGGCGTACTCGACCTCTCCCACGAGGCGCTTGGCCTCCGCCCCGAGCTCCTGAGCCGCCTCGTCGACGATCAGCCGGCTGACGACGACACCCAGGGGGACCCCCAGCAGCAGAACCGCGATGACCGCGACGACCAGGGTTGAGGAGAGCAGTCGGCGGCGCATCTCCTACTCGCGTTCGAACCGGAAGCCGACTCCCCGGACGGTCGTGATGTAACGCGGTTTCGCGGCGTCGTCGCCGAGTTTGCGGCGTAGCCAGGAGATGTGCATGTCGAGGGTCTTGGTCGAACCCCACCAGTTCGTGTCCCAGACCTCGCGCATGATCTGCTCCCTCGTGACCACCTTTCCGGCGTCGCGGACGAGCACACGCAGCAGGTCGAATTCCTTCGTTGTCAGATGCAGCTCCTTTTCCCCCATCCACGCGCGGCGGGAGTCGGCGTCTATACGCACGCCCTGGACGACCGGAGTCTCGGAGGTGCCGCGCCGGAGCAGCGCCCGTACCCGGGCGAGCAGCTCGGCCAGCCTGAACGGCTTCGTCACGTAGTCGTCCGCGCCGGCGTCGAGGCCGACGACGGTGTCCACCTCGTCGACGCGAGCGGTGAGAATCAGGACCGGAGTGCCGTGGCCCTCGGCCCGGATGCGACGAGCCACCTCCAAACCGTCCATTTCGGGCAGTCCAAGGTCAAGAACGATGAGATCGATGCCGCCCGACAGAGCCCTTTCCAGGGCTTGCGGGCCGTCGGGGCTCACCTCGACCTGATAGCCCTCACGGCGCAATGCACGCGCGAGCGGCTCGGAGATCGAGGTGTCATCCTCGGCGAGAAGTACGCAGGTCATGAAGCGATCGTAGGACCTTAAGCGATCGTTTCCCGGGCACAGCGCGCGGTTTGACTCGCAGTTGACCTATCCATTGACCTGGGCAAACGCGGCTAAATATCGGTTAGTCGGGATTAAATTACCGCGATTACCGAGAAACGAAAGCAATGGAGTCCCCGGCCCTCTGCCGTCCGGAAGAAATAATGTTGTTAACGTTGTCCCCCGTGACTGATCTGACCCTCTGGTACGACCGGCCGGCCACCGACTGGGAGACGCAGGCGTTACCCATCGGGAACGGCGCGCTCGGGGCGATGGTGTTCGGCGGGACGGACACCGAGCGGCTCCAGTTCAACGAGAAGAGCCTGTGGACGGGCGGCCCGGGATCGCGGGAGGGATACGACTTCGGCGACTGGACCGCTCCCCGGCCGGACGCGCTCGCCGAGGTCCAGGAGGCGCTGGATCGCGACGGGCGGATGGCGCCGGAGGAGGTGGCGGCCGCGCTGGGGCAGCCGAAGTCGGGGTTCGGCGCGTACCAGCCGTTCGGTGACCTCTGGCTGGACCTGGCCGGGCAGCCGGGCTCCCCCGCCGGCTACCGCCGGGAGCTGAGCCTGAGCGAGGCCGTGGCCAGGGTGACGTACACGGCGGACGGGGTGCGGCACTCGCGCGAGTACTTCGCCAGTCACCCCGGAAACGTCATCGCCGGGCGGGTCGCGGCCGATCGGGCGGGCCAGGTGTCGTTCACGCTCCGGGTGTCCTCGCCGCACGAGGACGGGCGGGTCAGCGTCTCGGACGGGCGGCTGACGATCCGCGGGCGGCTCGCGGACAACGAGATGGCGTTCGAGGCCCAGGTGCGGGTGGTCGCGGAGGGCGGCACCCGTACGGACGGGGTCGACCGGATCACGGTCACCGGGGCCGACAGCGCCGTGTTCGTGCTGTCCGCCGGCACCGACTACGCCCCCGCCCATCCGGACTACCGCGGCGAGGATCCACACGCCGCCGTCACCGCCGCCGTGGACCAGGCGGTGGCCCAGGGGTACGAGGCCCTGCGCCGCGCCCACCAGGCCGACCACGGGGAGCTGTTCGACCGCGTGCGGCTGGACGTCGGCCAGCGGACGCCGCCGATCCCCACGGACCGGCTCCGGGCCGCCTACACCGGGGGCGCCTCCGCCGACGACCGCGCGCTCGAAGCCCTCTTCTTCTCCTACGGCCGCTATCTGCTGATCGCCTCCTCACGGGCCGGATCGCTGCCCGCGAACCTGCAGGGCGTCTGGAACGACTCCACCACCCCGCCCTGGGCCGGCGACTACCACGTCAACATCAACCTGCAGATGAACTACTGGCTCGCCGACCAGACGAACCTGGCCGAGACGGCGCAGCCGTACGTCGACTATGTCGCGGGGCTGGTGAAGCCGGGTGAGATCACGGCGCGGGAGATGTTCGGGGCGCGCGGGTGGCTGGTGCACAACGAGACGAACCCGTTCGGCTTCACCGGCGTGCACGACTGGGCCACGTCATTCTGGTTCCCGGAGGCCGGGGCCTGGCTCACGCAGCAGCTCTACGACCGCTACCGCTTCAGCCGAGACGCGGGCTATCTCCGCGAGACCGCCTATCCGGTGATGAAGGGGGCGGCCGAGTTCTGGCTGGACACCCTGCGTACCGACCCCCGTGACGGGACGCTGGTCGTCTCGCCCGGTTACTCCCCCGAGCACGGGGACTTCTCGGCCGGGGCGTCGATGTCCCAGCAGATCGTCCGGGACCTGTTCACGAACGTGGCGGAGGCCGCGGACCTTCTGGGCGACGCCGAGTTCGGCGGGAGGGTACGCGACGCGCTGGCGAAGCTGGACCCGGGGCTGCGGATCGGGTCCTGGGGGCAGCTCCAGGAGTGGAAGGCCGACCGGGACGACCCGGAGAACACGCATCGGCACGTGTCCCACCTTTTCGGCCTGCATCCCGGCCGGCAGATCGCCGCGGGCAGCCGCGAGGGCGAGGCGGCCAAGGTGTCGCTGACCGCTCGCGGGGACGGCGGTACCGGGTGGAGCAAGGCGTGGAAGATCAACTTCTGGGCGCGGCTGCTCGACGGGGACCACGCGCACCGGATGCTGAGCGAGCAGCTGAGGACGTCCACGCTGGACAACCTGTGGGACACGCACCCGCCGTTCCAGATCGACGGAAATTTCGGGGCCTCCGCCGGTATGGCGGAAATGCTGGTGCAGAGCCATCACGGCGAGATCCACGTACTGCCCGCTCTGCCCTCCGCCTGGCCCACGGGGTCGGTGCGCGGGCTGCGCGCCCGGGGCGACGTGACGGTGGACGTCTCCTGGCGGGACGGCGCCGCCGAGCGGATCACGCTGCACGTGGGGCGCTCGGGCCCGATCACGGTACGGACGGACCTGGCCGGACGCTGCCAGGTGCCCGGCGACGCGCGGCGCTCCGGGGACACGCTGAGCTGGGACGCCCAGGCCGGGACGGCCTACACCATCCTGGGGGGCTAGGGCCGGCTCGTATCCTGGGCGGCATGTCATCGGAGATCAGCATCGGCCGGCTCGCCGAACTCACCGGGCTGAGCGTGCACACGCTGCGCTTCTACGAGCGTGAGGGCCTCCTGCTCAACCCCGTGCGCCGCGGGCCGGGCGGGCGGCGGATCTACAGCGACGCGGACGCGCACTGGCTGACCACGTGCATCATCCTGCGCGCCTCGGGGATGCCGTTGCCCGCCATCCGGGAGTACACCGACCTCGTCAGGAACGGGACCGGGAACGAGGCGGAGCGCCTCACCATCATGCTGGAGCACCGGGAGCGCGTGCTGCGCCAGATGAGCGATCTCAACCGCTGCCTGGACCTCATCACCTACAAGGTCGGCGTGTACGAGGACGTCATCTCCGAGACCACCGTCGCCGACTGCTCACCCCAGGGCTGACCCCATAAGGGATCCGATCACAACAAAACGGGAATCGCGCGCGTCTCAGTGATCAATACCTCAACGGAAAGGGTCACTGACGTGGACGCCACCCCCACCAGATTGCTCGCCGTCGCCGCCACCGCCGCCCTGGCGCTGTCCCTGGCCGCCGCTCCCGCCTCGGCGGGGGCCAGCGGGCGGCTGATGAACGGCGCCACCGACCTCTGCCTGGCCGTGGGCAAGAGCGAGGTCAAGGCCGGCAAGAAGGTCATCCAGTGGACCTGCTCCGACAACAAGGACCAGCAGTGGATCTACAAGGGGCGCAAGCTCGTCAACGCCAAGACCGGCATGTGCCTGGCGATCGCGCGCGGCTCCCAGGTCAAGGGCAAGTACGCGATCCAGTGGCCGTGCACGGACGGCGGGATCGAGCAGGAGTGGATCTACGACGACATGCAGCGCCTGCGCAACCGGGCCAGCGGCCTGTGCCTGGCGGTCGGCAAGGGCGAGCGCAAGAAGGGTAAGTGGATCATCCAGTGGACGTGCAGGGACACGGGAGAGCAGGCGTGGCTCTGGAGGTAAAGGGAAAGCGCCCCGTCGGGGACGGGGCGCCTTCGGTGCCACAGAGCCACTCAATAGGGCCGCTCAGTAGGGCCGCTCAGTCGTCGGACGAGGGCGGTTCGGCGTAGCGGACCAGGTAGAGCTGCTCGCCCAGGCTGCGGATGAGGCTGAGCTCCGTCTCCAGATAGTCGATGTGCTCCTCCTCGTCCTCCAGGATCTCCTCGAAGATCCGGGCCGAGGTGACGTCGCCCTTCTCGCGCATGAGCGTGATCGCCGGGCGCAGGCGCTGCACGACTGAGAGCTCGACCTCGAGGTCCGCCCTGAGCTGCTCCTCCACGGTCTGGCCGATGTGCAGGGTGCCCAGGCGTTGATAGTTGGGCAGGCCCTCCAGGAAGAGGATGCGATCGGTCAGACGCTCCGCGTGGCGCATCTCGTCGATCGACTCCGCACGGGTGTGCTCGGCGAGTTTCGTGTAGCCCCAGTTCTCCTGCATCTTGGCGTGCAGGAAATACTGGTTGATGGCGGTGAGCTCGGCGGTCAGCTGCTCGTTGAGCAGCTCGATGATCTGCTTGTCGCCCTGCATGAAACGGGCCCCTCGCTATGCGGTCGTCAGTTCTTCAGACCGTTTCAGGATTGCACAGATCTTCCGTACACATCGGGCACAGTCACCACCGGCACCAGTGGTGTCGCGAATCTGCTTCGCGCTCTTGGCCCCGGAGGCGATGCAGTCGTGCACCTCGTTTTCGGTCACAGCACGACAAATGCACACGTACATCCGGGGACAGGCCTCTCAAGCGAAGTGGGGGCACCTTTAGGTAAGGCACACCTAAGCTACCTCACTTCGGTAAGGCTTGCCTATGTTAGGTCGGCCACATCACGCTATCCACCTCGGGTGATCCATTCCTCCAGGTGGGGCGCCTCCGCGCCGATCGTGGTCGAGTCGCCGTGTCCCGTGTGCACGACGGTCTCCGGCGGCAGGGTCAGCAGCCGCTCCCTGATCGAGTCGATGATCGTGTCGAACGAGCTGTAGGACCGGCCGGTCGCCCCCGGACCGCCCTTGAAGAGCGTGTCGCCGCTGAACAGGGCGCCGAGGTCAGGGGCGTACAGGCAGACCGCGCCGGGCGCGTGGCCGGGGGTGTGGACGACCTCCAGCGCGATGCCGCCGACCTCGATCTTCTCGCCGTCGGCCAGCGGCTCGTACGACGCTGTGGCCCCGTACTGCTGCTCCCACAGCACCTGGTCGGCGGGGTGCAGCCGGATGGGCGCCCCGGTGCGGTCGGCGAGGGGCTTGGCGGCGTTGATGTGGTCGTTGTGCGCGTGCGTGCAGACGATGGCCTTGACCGTGCGCCCGCCCACCCGCTCGGCGATCGTCGCGGCGTCGTGGGCGGCGTCGATGACGACGACCTCGCGGGCGTCGCCGACCAGCCAGACGTTGTTGTCGACGTCCCAGGTGCCGCCGTCCAGCGAGAACGTGCCCGAGGTGATGACCCTGTCGATCATCTAGAACGTCACCACCGAACGCAGCACCTCGCCGCGGTGCATCTTCGCGAACGCCTCCTCGACCTGCCCGATCCCGATCGTCTCCGAGACGAACTTGTCGAGCGGCAGCCGGTTCTGCAGGAACAGGTCGATGAGCATCGGGAAGTCGCGCGAGGGCAGGCAGTCGCCGTACCAGGAGGACTTCAGCGCGCCGCCGCGCCCGAAGACGTCGAGGAACGGCAGCTCCAGCGTCATGTCCGGCGTGGGGACGCCGACCAGCACGACCGTGCCGGCCAGGTCGCGGGCGTAGAAGGCCTGCTTGTACGTCTCGGGGCGGCCCACCGCCTCGATGACCACGTCGGCGCCGAAGCCGCCGGTCAGGTCGCGGATCGCCTCGACCGGGTCGCTCTCGCGGGAGTTGACGGTGTGGGTGGCGCCGAAGTCGCGCGCCCAGCCCAGCTTGCGGTCGTCCACGTCGACGGCGATGACCTTCGCGGCGCCGGCCAGCGAGGCGCCCAGGATCGCGGCGTCGCCGACGCCGCCGCAGCCGATGACGGCGACCGAGTCGCCGCGCGCCACGCCGCCGGTGTTGATCGCGGCGCCGATGCCCGCCATGACGCCGCAGCCCAGCAGGCCCGCGACCTGCGCGGGCGCCTCGGCGGAGACCTTGGTGCACTGGCCCGCGGCGACCAGCGTCTTCTCCAGGAACGCGCCGATGCCCAGCGCCGGCGACAGCACCGTGCCGTCCTTGAGCGTCATCTTCTGCGTGGCGTTGTGGGTGGCGAAGCAGTACCACGGGCGGCCGCGCAGGCACGCGCGGCACTGGCCGCACACCGCGCGCCAGTTGAGGATCACGAAGTCGCCGGGCTCGACCTCGGTGACACCCGGGCCGACCGCCTCGACGACGCCCGCGGCCTCGTGGCCGAGCAGGAACGGGAAGTCGTCGTTGATCCCGCCCTCGCGATAGTGCAGGTCGGTGTGACAGACCCCGCAGGCCTGCACGTTGACGACCGCCTCGCCGGGACCTGGGTCCGGCACCACGACCGTCTCGAGCGAAACTTCCTGACCCTTGGCCCGGGCGACGACGCCCTGCACTTCGTACGGCATGCCAGCCATCTTGTGTCAGGAGGATGATCTCCGCAAGACATAGGGCTGGACCACGCCGAGCCCTCTCGCGGGCCGGCGCCTGATCTTGCGCAGATCGAACCCCTCCAGCCCTTCGGCCAGCGCGGAATCGACCAGGATCGTGCCCGGCCGGGCGATCGCGGTGAGCCGGGCGGCCAGGTTAACGGTGGTGCCGAAGACGTCGCCCATGGTGGGCAGGACCGGCCCGTACGCCAGGCCGACGCGCAGCTCGACACCCGACTCGACCAGGTCGAGCGCGATCCCCGCGGCCTGGGCCGGGCTCGGGGCGGTGAACAGCACCTCGTCGCCCAGCGTCTTGACCAGCCGCGCGCCGTGGGAGGCCACCACGTCGGAGGCCCGCGCCTCGAACCCCTCGACCAGCTCGGCCAGCTCCTTCTCGTCGAGCTCGCGGCTGCGCCTGGTGAACGAGACCAGGTCCGCGAACCCCACCGCCATCGCCACCCGGGTCGGCACCAGCTCGTCGCTGCCGTCGGCGATGGCCAGCAGCCGGGTGCCGGCGGCGGCGAGCTGGGCCCGCCAGACGTGGACCAGCACCTGCTCGAAGTCGGGCATCAGCTCCTGCGCCGCCCCGAGCACCTTGGCCAGGTCGTCCTCCGAGGGCTCCGGTGGCAGCATCGCGCCGATCATGATCTCGGCCTGCCACTGCGCCAGCCTGGCCGTGGTCTGGCCGAGCGCGCGGGCCATGCGGATGACGGTCTGCTCGTCGAGCAGGCCGCCGTCGAGCATCCGGCGCACCCGGCGCAGCGCCGCCGCGTCGGCGTCGGTGAACGCCACGGCGCCGTCGGCCCGCTGCGCGAACCCGAGCGCCCGCCAGATGCGCTCGGCCAGCTCCTGCGACACCCCGGCCTTGGCCGTGACCTGCTCTTTCGTGAAGCGGGCCGGCGAGCCGACGAGCAGGCGTTCGATCTCTTCGGCAGTGGGCCGGCTGGGGGGACGGCTCACGCGTTCACTGGCCGTCGATCTCGCCGTCGGAGGCGTCCTCGACGAGCCTGAACAGGTCGGTGCGGACGTCCTGGATCTTGGGGATGTCACGCAGCACGATCTCGCCCCGGTCCCCCGCGGACTCGACGGTCAGCGTGCCGCAGCCGAGCAGGCGCTCGAAGAACGTCTGGTCGGAGCTGACCGTGTTGACCTTGGTGATCGGGATCTCGTCGGTCGACTTGTTGAGCACGCCGGTGCTGATCGTGAAGCGGTGGGTGGTGAGCACGTAGCCGGTGTTGACCCACCGCAGGTAGGGGACGAGCGACCAGATCGTCAGCAGGATGAGGCCGATGACGACGACGGCGATCCTGGCGTAGAACGCGTACTCCCAGCCGCCGGGGATTAAGAACATCGCCGCGCCCGCGGCCGCGACGACGAGAACCAGCGCGAGGAAGGGGAGCACGAGTCGCTTCCAATGGGGATGGAAGGACCGGATGCGCCGCTCACCCTGCGTCAGATGATGGTCGGGAAGGGTCATGGCCAAATCGTGCCACCATCGCCGCCGCGGCGGCTACGCTCCCGGCGGATCAGGTCAGTCGGCCGGGCGGACGTGCACCACGTCGCCCGCGCTCAGCGTGTAGCGCTCCCCCTCCGACTCCACCTGCAGGTGCCCGAACTGGTCGACCCCCGTGGCCGTCCCGGTGACCGCCTGCCGGCCCGGCAGCTCCACCCTGACCCGCCGCCCGACCGTGGCGCTGGCCGCCAGGTACGCCGGGCGCAGCCCGCACGCCTCGGCGTCGCCCTTCGCGTCGGTCCACTCCCTGTAGTGGCTCTCGACCTCCCGGAGCACGACCCTGAGCAGCGGGTCGCGGTCGAGGCAGGCCGCCTCCTCGATGCCCAGCGACGTGGCCGTCTCGACGGGCAGCTCCTCCGGCCTGAGCGACACGTTCAGGCCCATGCCGATGACGACGCCGCTCTCCGCCCGCTCGGCCAGGATCCCGGCCAGCTTGCGCTCGCCGATCAGCAGGTCGTTGGGCCATTTGACGCGTACGTCCACCTCGGCCAGGCGGCGCAGGGCGGAGGCGGCGGCGACGCCGTACAGGAGCGTCAGCCAGCCCTGCGCGGTGGCCGGCACGTCCGGTTTGAGGAGGATCGAGAAGGTCAGGCCCGAGCGCGGCGGCGCCGTCCAGGTGCGGCCCAGCCGGCCGCGGCCCGCCAGCTGCGACTCCGCCACCAGCACCGTCCCCTCCGGGGCTCCGGCGTGGGCGGCCTCGGCGAGGTCGGCGTTGGTGGAGCCGGTGCTCTCCACGACGGTGATGCCGGTCCACAGGGAGCCGGGGCGGACCAGCGCGCGGTTGAGCGCCGCCTCGGAGAGAGGCGGGCGGTCGAGGTCGGAGTAACGCGAGTCGGGCATCCCTCTATCTTTGCAGCCAGGAGGAAGATGGAGAGATGAGCAAGCTCCTGGATCCGCGTAACTGGGCCTCTTGGCGACCGTTCGGCATCGGGCTGCGCAAGCCGAACAACTACCTGGAGCTGTGGAAGGCGTTCAGGTCGGTCAAGGGCAACCGGGGTTACGCGTGGCGGATACTCAACCAGGGCACGTGTGACGGGTGCGCGCTGGGCACCCAAGGCATGAGGGATTGGACGATGGACGAGATCCATCTGTGCAACATCAGGCTGCGGCTGCTGCCGCTGAACACGATGCCCGCCCTGGACACCACACTTTTGCGGGATATTTCTGGACTCGTCGGCAAGAAGAGCGCCGAGCTCCGCGAGCTGGGGCGGCTGCCGTACCCCATGCTGCGCCGCGCGGGCGATCCCGGATTCACCCGGATCTCCTGGGACGAGGCACTGCGCGTGGCCGCGGATGGCCTGCGGGACGCGCGCTTCGGGGCCTACCTGACCAGCCGCGGCGTGCCGAACGAGAACTACTACGCGGCCCAGAAGGCCGTACGCGCGCTCGGCACCAACAGCGTCGACAACGCCGCCAGGATCTGCCACTCGCCCTCCACGGTCGCGCTCAAGCAGACCATCGGCGCGGCGGCCACGACCTGCTCGTACACCGACTGGATCGGCTCCGACCTGATCGTCTTCATCGGCTCCAACCCGTCGAACAACCAGCCGGTCGCGATGAAATACCTCTACCACGCCAAGAAGGCCGGCACCCGGATCGCGATGGTCAACGCCTATCGCGAGCCCGGCATGGACAAGTACTGGGTGCCGTCGAACGCCGAGTCCGCCGTGTTCGGCACGAAGATCACCGACGAGTTCTTCGGCGTGAACGTGGGCGGCGACATCGGCTTCCTCAACGGCGTGCTCAAGCACCTGATCGAGAACGACTGGGTGGACAAGGAGTTCGTCGACCAGCGGACCACGGGCTTCGAGGAGCTGCGCCGGGAGCTCGCGGGGCAGACGTGGGAGGAGCTGGAGGCGCTGTCCGGGGCCTCCCGCGACGACATGCTCCACCTGGCCACGCTGCTGGGCGAGGCCCGGTCGGCGGTGCTGGTGTGGTCGATGGGCATCACGCAGCACAGCTACGGCGAGGACAACGTCCGCTCGATCGTGAACCTGGCGCTGGCCAGGGGCTTCGTCGGGCGCGACAAGTGCGGGCTGATGCCGATCCGGGGCCACAGCGGCGTGCAGGGCGGGGCCGAGATGGGCGCGTACGCGACCGGCCTGCCCGGCGGGCTGCCGATCACGCCAGAGAATGCCGCGAAATTTACGGAGATGTGGGGGTTCGAGGTCCCGACCACGCCCGGTCTGACCGCGACCGACATGATCGACGCGGCCCACCGCGGCGAGCTCGACGCGCTGGTGTCGAGCGGCGGCAACTTCCTGGAGGTCCTGCCCGACCCGGCCTACTGCCGCGAGGCCCTGTCGCGGCTGCGACTGCGGGTGCACATCGACATCGTGCTGTCGTCGCAGATGCTGGTCCCGGGCGAGGGCGACGTGCTGCTGCTGCCCGCGCAGACCCGCTACGAGATGGTCGGTGGCGTGACCGAGACCTCCACCGAGCGCCGGATCATCTTCTCCCCCGAGGTCGAGGGGCCGCGCATCGGCGAGGCGTGGCCGGAGTGGAAGATCTTCACGGAGCTGGCCGCCCGCACAAACCCCGAAATTTCGTCAAAAATCGCCTTCACTGGCACTCCGCAGATCCGGGCCGAGATCGAGCGCGCCGTCCCCTTCTACCGAGGCATCGCCGACCTGCGGAAGTTCGGCGACAACGTCCAGTACGGCGGCCGCCACCTGTTCGCCGACGGCCGCTTCCAGACCCCCGACGGGCTGGGCCGCTTCAGCAATGTCCGGCCTCCGGCGCTGAAGCGCCCCGACGGCGCCTTCATGGTGGCCACCAGGCGCGGCAAGCAGTTCAACAGCATGGTCCACGAGCGCCGCGACGGCTTCAACGGCGCGATGCGCGAGGCCGTGCTGATGAGCGAGTACGACGCCGACCGCCTGGGCCTGCCCGACGGCGCCCCGGTCGAGCTGCGCTCCGGCGAGCGCACCTACCGCGGCAAGATCCTGCGGGCCCCGCTCATGCCGGGCAACCTGCAGATCCACTGGCCGGAGGGCAACGTCCTGCTGGACGAGTCCCGCCGCTCCCCGGACGCGCGGATCCCCGACTACAACGCCCTCGTCACCGTGCGGCCGCTGTGACCACGCGTCCCGGGCCCACCACGCGCATCAGGATCATGGAGCTGTCCGGCTCCGCCACCAGGGAGCGGCGCGACTACCTGGCCACCGAGGAGCCGCTGGAGATCCGGCTCACCGCGCCCGACGGCACGCGCAAGACCATGGCCATCACCATGCGCACCCCCGGGCACGACTTCGAGCTGGCCGCCGGGTTCCTCCACGGCGAGGGCCTGGCCGGTCCCGGCGACATCGCCGCCATCGCGTACTGCACCGACGAGGACCTCCCGCCCGAGGCCCGCTACAACACGGTGACCGTACGCCTGCGCGGCCCCATCCCCGACCTGCCCGCGCTGGACCGCCACTTCCTCACCTCCAGCGCGTGCGGCGTCTGCGGCTCGGCCAGCCTGGAGGCGCTGCACGACCGCTGCAAGCCGGTCCCCAGGGGCCGGCTCGACCTCACCCCCGAGCTCCTGTACGGGCTGCCGGACGCGTTGCGCGCCGCCCAGGGCGGGTTCGGCAAGACCGGCAGCCTGCACGCGGCCGGGCTGTTCTCGGCCACGGGCACGCTGGTGGCGGTGCGGGAGGACGTGGGCCGCCACAACGCGGTGGACAAGCTGGTCGGCTGGGCGGGGCTGAACGAGCGGCTGCCGCTGGCCGAGCACGTGCTCATGGTCAGCGGGCGGACCAGCTACGAGATCATGCAGAAGGCCCTGGCCGCCGGGATCCCGGCGGTGTGCGCGGTCTCGGCGCCGTCGTCGCTCGCGGTGGAGCTGGCCAGGGAGTTCGGCATCACGCTCGTGGGGTTCCTGCGCGGAGAGCGCTGCAACGTCTACGCGGGATCGGAGCGGATTCTAGTGGAATGAATCATTCCGTTCTGCTATTCTGGAACAGAACAAACCGTTCCGCACTTTCCGGGAGCCTTCCATGAGCATCAGCCCCTTCCGCGTCGAGATCTCCCAGGCCGACCTCGACGACCTCCAGGCCCGCCTCGCCCTGACCCGCTTCACCCACGAGATCCCCGGCGTCGACCAGGGCGTCAGCGTCGAGCGGGTCAAGCGCCTGGTCGGCTACTGGCGGGACGGCTTCGACTGGCGCGCGCAGGAGGCCAGGCTCAACGCCCACCCGCAGTTCACCACTGAGATCGACGGCCAGAACATCCACTTCATCCACGTACGCAACGACAACCCCGACGCCCTGGCGCTGATCCTCACCCACGGCTGGCCCGGCTCGGTCGCCGAGTACCTCGACGCCATCGAGCCCCTGTCGCGCCACTTCCACCTGGTCATCCCGTCGGTCCCCGGCTACGGCTTCTCCGGCCCCACCGTCGAGCTGGGCTGGAACAACCAGCGCATCGCCAGGGCGTGGGCCGAGCTGATGGCCCGCCTCGGCTACACCCGCTACGGCGCGGTCGGCAACGACGGCGGCTCGATGATCTCGCCCGAGCTCGGCAGGATCGACCCCGACCACGTCGTGGGCGTGCACGTCACGCAGCTGTTCTCCTTCCCCTCCGGCGACCCGGCCGAGTTCGCCGGGCTGAGCGAGGAGGACCAGGCCGGGCTGGCCGTGCTCGACTGGTTCTGGAAGGAGAAGGGCGCCTTCAACGTGCTGCACTCGCAGCAGCCGCAGACCCTCGCCCACGCCCTCGCCGACTCCCCCGCCGGGCTCCTGGGCTGGCTCGTCCAGCTCTTCGACGAGGACCTGGACGACGACTTCGTGCTCACCAGCGCCGCGATCTACTGGTTCACCGGGACCGCCGGCTCGGCCATCCGGCAGTACTGGGAGAACGCCCGCGCGGAGCAGCCCAAGGAGCCCACCACCGTGCCGACCGCGCTGGCGATGGCCGAGGGCGACTTCACGTCGATCCGCCGCTTCGCCGAGCGCGACCACGCCAACATCGTCTCCTGGAAGACGCTGCCGGCCCCGGCGCACGGCCACTACACCGCGCACACCGCGACGGAGGCCCTCACCTCCGACGTCATCGCCTTCTTCGAGGGCCTCCGCTAGACGGCCGGATCAGCCGGTGTTCTGCAGGCCCGCGGCGACGCCGTTGACCGACAGGAGCAGGAGCGTGGACAGGCGTTCGCGCTCCTGCTCCGACGGGTTGCCGGTGCGCAGCGCGCGCAGGGCCCGCAGCTGGAGGTGGGAGAGCGCGTCCACGTACGGGTCGCGGAGCTGGACGGCGCGCGAGAGCACCTTCCGGTTCTCCAGCAGCCGCGTGTGGCCGGTGACCCGCAGCACCAGGTCGCGGGTCCGGTCGTACTCCTCCAGCACCTGCTGGGCGAAGTCCTCCCGGCCGCCCAGCGCCAGGTAGCGCTTGGCGATCGAGCGGTCGGTCTTGGCCAGCGACATCTCGGCGTTGTCCAGCATCGCGTTGAACAGCGGCCACTCCGCGTACGCCGCCCGCAGCTCCTCCAGGGAGCCGACCGAGGCCAGGCCGGTGCCGAGGCCGTACCAGCCGGGCAGGTTGACCCGCGTCTGCGCCCAGGCGAACACCCACGGGATCGCCCGCAGGTCGTCGAGCGAGCGCGGCGCGCCGAGCCCGCGGCGCGCCGGGCGCGAGCCCAGGCGCAGCGTGCCGATCTCCTCCAGCGGGCTGACCAGGCCGAACCATTCGGGGAAGCCCGGCGCCTCGGTCAGCGCGCGGTACGCCTGCTCCGACGCCGTCGCCACCTGCTCGGCCAGGCCCCGGAAGCGCTCGGCGGCGGCCGCCGTACGGGCGCCGACCGTGGGCGAGGAGGCCATCAGCACGGCGTTGGCCACCTGCTCCAGGTGGCGGCGGGCGATGGCGATGTGGCCGTAGCGGGCGAAGATGACCTCACCCTGCTCGGTGACCTTGAACCGGCCGGCGACCGAGCCCGGCGCCTGGGCCAGCACCGCACGGTTGGCCGGGCCGCCACCACGGCCCAGCGCGCCGCCACGGCCGTGGAACATCCGCAGCTTCACGTCGTGCTTGGCCGCCCAGGCCGTCAGCTCCTCCTGCGCCTCGTAGAGCCGGAGCGTGGCGGCCGCGGGGCCGAGCTCCTTGGCCGAGTCGGAGTAGCCCAGCATGATCTCCATGCGCCGCCCGTTGGTCTCCAGGCGCGCCCGCATCGCCGGGATCTCGAGCATCCCGGTCAGCACGTCCGGTGAGTTGGCCAGGTCCTGGCCCGACTCGAACAGCGGCACGACGTCGAGCACCGGCGCCCGCTCGCCGAGCGCGTGCCTGGCCAGCTCGTAGACGGCCGCGATGTCGTCGGCCGAGCGGGTGAAGGAGACCACGTAGCGGGAGCAGGCCGTGACCCCGAACCGCTCCTGGATCCAGGCGATCACCCGGATCGTGGCCAGCACCTCCTCGGTGCGCTCCGACAGCTCGCCACCGGCCCTGATCTCCTCCAGGGCGGCCGCGTGCACCTGGGAGTGCTGGCGCACCTCCAGCTCGGCCAGGTGGAAGCCGAACGTCTCGACCTGCCAGATGAGGTGCTGCAGCTCCCCGTACGCCTGCCGCGGCGCCGAGGCGGCCAGCGACTCCTGCGCCACGCGCAGGTCGTCCAGCAGCTCGGCCGGCGCGCGGTAGGCCAGGTCGAGGTCGCGGCGGCGGGTCGCGGCGATGCGCGCGGCCACGAACAGCAGCCACTGCCGGTGCGGCTCGCGCGGCGAGCGGGTGGCCAGCTCGGAGACCACGTCGGGATAGGCGTCCACGGCCTCGGCCAGCGCCGACTTGAGCGCGGGCGAGGGCGCGGCGAGCTGGACGGAGGAGGTCAGCGTGCGGGCGATGCGCGTGCAGGCGGTCTCCAGGGCCGTCAGCACGTGCTCGGACTGGATCTGGATGGTCTCGCGGGTGACCCTGGCCGTGACGTTGGGGTTGCCGTCGCGGTCGCCGCCGATCCAGCTGCCGTACCGGATGAACGGCTTGGCCTGCGGCGGGCGCGTGCCGGTGCGCTCGTCGAGCGCGGCGTCCAGCGAGCGGTAGACCTGCGGCACCATGCGGAACAGCGTCTCGTCGAAGGCGGCCATCGCGGTGCGCACCTCGTCGAGCGGGTCGAGCTTGGTCGAGCGGAGCTGGGCCGTGCGCCACAGGAGGTCGATCTCCTCCAGCATGCGGCGCTTGTTCTCGGCGCGCTCGCTGGCGCCGCGGCCGGGCGTGTTGTACTCGGTGAGCTGGCCGCTGATGCGCTGGATGGCGGTGACGACCGCGCGCCTGCGTGCCTCGGTGGGGTGCGCGGTCAGCACCGGGTGCAGCTCCAGGCCCTCCAGCAGCTCGGAGACCCGCTCGTGGCCCAGCTCCTGTACGGCCTGGGCCAGCGACTCCCGCTGGACCCTGCCCTCGGCGTCCCGCTCGCGTAGTGTGCGGATCCGGTAGTGTTCCTCGGCCAGGTTGGCCAGGTGGAAATAGCAGGTGAACGCGCGGGCGACCGCCACGGCCCGCTCGATCTCCCATTCGGCGACCATGGCGGTGATCTCGTCGGCCGAGACCTCGCCCTTACGTGCTGCGATGACTGCCTTGCGCAGCCGTTCGACGTCGGCCAGCAGGTCTTCGCCACCCTGTTCGGCGAGCACCTGGCCGAGCAGTTTGCCGAGCAGCCGCACATCGTGGCGTAGCTCGTCCGGCATCTCGGTAACGGCGGCGCTGCGACGCTCGAGCCCCTGGTCAATCATGTTTCGAAGGGTATCGAGTCGCTCAGGGAAGCCGTAGACCGGTCTCGCCCATTGGACTAGACCATTCAACTACCTTTGGAAACGGCCCCCAGCAGCTCCGGCATCCGGGCGAATCCGATCCTGGCGGCCAGGCGCCTGCCGAGCGCCTCCACCAGCACCCCGTAGAACGGCGCCACCGCGCACACCCAGAACCAGCCGAACGCCAGCGGCACCACGAACGGCAGCGACAGCAGCGCGATGCCGAGCGTGGCCCCCATGGCGGAGGCGAACGCCTGGCCCCCCTGCCCGGGCGCGGCGCCGCTGAAGGCGTTCATCCGCTCGGGCACGGTGTACGGGACCACCACGCTGGTCACCGACCCGACGCCGAGCCCGACGCCGAGCGCGCCCCACCCGACCAGCGCCGCCGGGACGATCATGCCGGGATGGCCGGTGAACAGGCCGGTGGCCACCGCGATCACGGTGAGCAGCGGCACGGCGATCAGCGCGTTGGCCAGGTGGCGCCCGGCCAGGTCGGTGGCCAGCCCGCGCTCGGAGCCGAACACCACGGCGTTCATCCACAGCGAGCGGCCGTCGATGCCGAACGCGTTGCCCGACTGCAGCGCGATCATCAGGGCGCCGACGCAGGTGGGGACGATCGCACTGCCCTCCGTGCCGCCCGTGCTCCTGCTCAGTGAGAACGCCACCACGGCGGTGACGACGACCGCGCTGAACCAGCCGACCCGGAACCTGGGCTCCCGCCGGATGTACTTCAGCTCCTTCGTCACCACGGCCGCCAGCGGCCCGTCCGGCAGGAACCTGTCGACCAGGCCGCTCTCCTTGCGCACGGACGCGGCCTGGGTGGAGACGTCAGGCGTCACCAGGGCCCGGCCCAGCGCCTTGATCCACAGCAGGCCCAGCACCACCACGATCACGGCCACCAGCGCCAGCTCGGCCAGCCCGGCCAGGCCACCGTCGGCCATCGCGTGCGCCGCCATGCCCGGCGGCGTCCACCTGAGCACGCCCGCAAGCTGGCGCAGCATGCCCTCCGGGTCGCCGAGGCCGCGGTTCATCACGAGGTTGGGCAGCTGCGCGAGCACCACCACCAGCAGCGCGGCCACGGCCAGCACGTCACGGCCCCGCCGGGTGCGCAGCGCGCTGGAGAGCGAGGTGGTGATCAGCCGCGACGTCACCACGCACAGCGCGAACTGCAGCAGCACGGCCGGCACCCCGAGCAGCACGCCGCCGACGCCCGTCGCCACCCCCACCAGCGCGCCGGCCGTGACGATCAGCATGGCCAGCGGCCAGACCCCGGTCACGGACGCGGTGAACATGCCGACCGCGAGCTGCCCGGTGCGCAGCGGCAGGAGCGACAGCTTCGCCGGGTCGAGCGTGTCGTCCAGGCCGAACGCCATCAGCGGCACGATCATCCAGCCGATCAGGAAGGACGTGAACGCGATGATCACCAGGTCGGCGGCGATGTCGTGGGGCGCCAGCCGGAGCAGGCTCATCAGGAAGAAACCGAGCACGGCCAGGCCGGTGGCGATGAGCAGGGTGAAGACGAAGCCGAGCTTGCGCTGGAGGTCTCCGCGCAGGTTTCCGGCCAGCAGCCGGAGCTTGAGCTGCGCGAACAGGGCCACGGTGGTCAACGGGACTCCTCGGGTGTCACCTGGGGTTGGCGCCGAGCCACGTGAGGCCCTCGCCGTTGTCGCGCGATCCGCCGACCAGCTCCAGGAACGCCTGGTTGAGGCTGCGCCCGCCGCGTACGTCCGCCAGCGGGCCCTGCGCCACGATGTGGCCCGCGCTCATCACCGACACCCAGTCGCACAGCCGCTCGACCAGGTCCATCACGTGACTGGAGAAGATCACCGTCGATCCGGACGCCGTGAAGCGCCGGAGCACGTCGGTGAGCGTGTTGGCGCTGACCGGGTCGACGCCCTCGAACGGCTCGTCCAGGAAGAGCACGGACGGGTTGTGCAGCAGCGCGGCGGCCAGGCCGATCTTCTTGCGCATGCCGGTGGAGTAGTCGACGACGAGCTTGTCGGCGGCCTCGGTCAGGTCCATCACGGCCAGCAGCTCGCCCGCGCGCTGCTCGACGTCGGCCTTGGGGATGCCGCGCAGCCGCCCGTTGTAGAGGAGCAGCTCGCGGCCCGACAGCCGCTCGAACAGCCGCAACCCCTCCGGCAGCACCCCGATGCGCGTCTTGACCTCCACGGGGTCGCGCCACACGTGGAACCCGTCGACCTCGGCCGTGCCGCCGTCGGGCCGGAGCAGCCCGGTGATCATGCTGAGCGTGGTGGTCTTGCCCGCGCCGTTGGGCCCGACCAGGCCCGCGAAACTCCCCGACGGCACCACCAGATCGACGCCCGCCACCGCGACCTGCGGCCCGTAGCGCTTGAACAGCCCGTGCGTGCGAACCGCATCCGTCATGGATCCACTCTAGGAGGAAGGACTAGCCTTGCGCGCATGAGCACTGCTGCCGAGGAGCTGCCGGACAGGCCGGACATTCACACCACCGCCGGGAAGATCGCCGACCTGGAGCGGCGGCTCGACGAGGCCGCGCACGCGGGCTCCGCGGAGGCCGTGGACAAGCAGCACGCCAAGGGCAAGATGACCGCCAGGGAGCGGGTGCTCGCGCTGCTGGACGAGGGCTCGTTCGTGGAGTTCGACGAGTTCGCCAGGCACCGGTCGACGATGTTCGGGCTGGAGAGGCGGCGGCCGTACGGCGACGGCGTCATCACCGGGCACGGCACGGTCGACGGCCGGCAGGTGTGCGTGTTCTCGCAGGACGTGACGGTGTTCGGCGGCTCGCTCGGCGAGGTGTACGGCGAGAAGATCGTCAAGGTGCTCGACCTGGCGATCAAGACCGGGTGCCCGATCATCGGCATCAACGAGGGCGGCGGCGCGCGCATCCAGGAAGGCGTGGTCGCGCTCGGCCTCTACGCGGAGATCTTCAAGCGCAACGTGCACGCGTCCGGCGTGATCCCGCAGATCTCGCTCATCATGGGCGCCGCGGCCGGCGGGCACGTCTACTCCCCCGCGCTGACCGACTTCGTGGTGATGGTGGATCAGACGTCCCAGATGTTCATCACCGGGCCCGACGTCATCAAGACGGTGACGGGCGAGGAGGTCACGTTCGAGGAGCTCGGCGGGGCGCACACGCACAACACGAAGTCGGGCGTGGCCCACTACCAGGCCACCGACGAGGACGACGCGCTGGAGTACGTCAAGGCGCTGCTGTCGTACCTGCCGTCGAACAACCTGGACGAGGCCCCCGCCTTCGAGCCCGCCACCGACCTGGAGCCCGATCCGGAGCTCGACGGGCTGATCCCCGACTCGGCCAACCAGCCGTACGACATGCACCGGGTCATCGAGCACGTGCTGGACGACGGGGAGTTCCTGGAGGTCCACGCGCTGTTCGCGCCGAACATCGTGGTCGGGTACGGCCGGGTGGACGGCCAGCCGGTCGGGGTCGTGGCCAACCAGCCCATGCATTTCGCGGGATGTCTGGATATCAACGCATCGGAGAAGGCCGCCCGATTTATTCGAACATGTGATGCCTTTAATATTCCGATACTGACATTTGTGGATGTGCCGGGATTCCTCCCAGGAACCGATCAGGAATGGAACGGAATCATCCGGCGGGGCGCCAAGCTCCTCTACGCCTACGCCGAGGCCACCGTGCCGCTGATCACGGTGATCACGCGCAAGGCGTACGGCGGCGCGTACGACGTCATGGGCTCCAAGCACCTCGGCGCGGACGTCAATCTGGCCTGGCCGACGGCCCAGATCGCGGTCATGGGAGCACAGGGCGCGGTCAACATCCTCTACCGGCGCGAACTCGCCGCCTCCGACGACCCCGAGGCCGAGCGCGCCCGGCTCGTCACCGAGTACGAGGACACGCTGGCCAATCCGTACATCGCGGCCGAGCGCGGCTATGTGGACGCGGTGATCCGGCCGTCCGAGACCCGGGTTCAGGTCGTCAGGGCGCTGCGGGCCCTCAGGAACAAGCGGGCGACGCTCCCGCCGAAGAAGCATGGGAACATCCCGCTATGACGCCAGAGCTGCGAATTGTCCGGGGGGACGCCACGCCCGAGGAGATCGCGGCGTTGGTGGCCGTACTCGTCGCGCGGCAGAGCTCGCACGCCGAACCCGAGGAGTCTCCGGAGCCGCGTCGGCAAAGGTGGCGAAACCCAGCCAGAGGTATGCGTAAGCCTGTCGTCCCAGGGAAGTCGGCATGGCGGATGAGCGCTCTACCCTAGATAGATCCTGAGAATCGGGTGTCAAGTTCCCCGGGAGTTGGGACTATCTAGAGAAAGTAGGCGTATATAGTCAGCCGATCAACTAACACCGCGGCCTGGAGGACGACATGGCCATCCCAGACCTCATGCCGCATCCTGTGGCAGCCAAGTACGCCGTCCTGGTGGATGTCGGTTATCTGTACGCGGCGGCGGGTGAAGTGCTGCTCGGTGCGAAGGAACGCAAGGAATATCGGGTGGCCGCCGATGAACTCATCCAGAGTCTACAGAAACATGCAGAGGAACGTACTTCCGGCGAACTTCTGCGGATCTATTGGTATGACGCCGCCCGTGACCGTGTGCCCACCGTCGACCAGCGGGTCATCGCCCAGCTCCCGTGGGTCAAGGTGCGGCTTGGCAACCTGAACGCCCGTGGCCAGCAGAAAGGCGTGGACGCGCAGATCAGGAGCGATCTGGAGGCGCTGGCCCGGCATCATGCCGTGACCGACACCATCCTGCTGGCAGGCGATGAGGACATGGTTCCGGCGGTCGAGGCGGCGCAGGCGTACGGAGTGCGGATCCACCTGTGGGGCGTCGAGCCGCCGTACGGCACCAACCAGGCCGAGCGCCTGGTGTGGGAGTCCGACACCGTGGAAGTGATCTCCGCTGATTTCCTGAGGCCCTTTTTCAGCCGTGCTCCCCAGCCCGTACCGGTCACTCCGCCGGCCGTGGCCCCGTCGCCCGCCCAGGTCTTCGCCGGGCGCACGCCGGTCAAGCCGCACGCCAAGCCGGGCCAGGTGGCCAAGCTCGGGCCGAGCCGCCCGCGCGTGGAGGACGTGGGCGAGCACGTGGCACAGAAGTGGATCCTCACCCGTGGCCGCGACAACATCCGCGACCTGCTGCCGGGGCCCATCCTGCCGACCGTGATCGACACCGAGCTGCTGATCGAGGCGGAGAAGGAGCTCGGCCACTCGCTGCGGCCCTACCCGGAGGCCCGGGTGTGGCTGCGTGACGGCTTCTGGGCCCGGGTTTACCGGGAGTTCGACCTGGGAGTGGGCATCTCGTCGAAGTAGCCGTGCGCCGGGTGTCCGATTTCCGCAGGTCACCCGGCTCGGCCTGCTGACCTGCCGTTCGACGCTCACGTCCGATTTCCGCCAGTCAGCGTCTTCGGAGAGCGCCTAGTGTCGGAGGCATGTCACCACTCCAGCTCGACTTCGACTCCTGCTACCGGGCCGTCTCGGCCAGGGACGCCCGGTTCGACGGGCGGTTCTACACGGCGGTGACGACGACGCGCATCTACTGCCGTCCGATCTGTCCGGCTCGTACGCCGTCCTCCAGGAACGTGCGCTTCTACCGGCACGGGGGCGGGGGCGCGGGCGGGGGGTGCCGGGGGGGGCAGCGGGGCCGGCCGGGGCTCGGGCCCCGC